>DATFOL010000385.1:0-2851 GCA_035265545.1 Gemmatimonadaceae bacterium
CTTCGTCCTCACCACCGCCGGTCTCGAGGCCGAGTCCAAGAGCGGGATGTCCGTCACCCTCGGCGACGCGTTCAACCGCGGCCGGATCGACGCGTTCGTCACGAACATCTCCGAGCGCGGCTACATCTTCCAGAACAACAACCTGCGGTTGAACGAGCTGCACACGTCGCGCCGCTTCCGCAACGTCGCCGAGGGTGCGATCGCCGATGCGGGCTGGGCGTGGGGGGCGCAGTTCGGTGACCTCAACAACGACGGCTCCAACGAGCTGTTCGTGACCAACGGCTTCATCTCGGCTGATCGGAAGCAGAACTACTGGTACGCGATGTCCAAGATCGCCGGCGCGAATGCGCGCTTCTTCGAAGACGCCGCCGCATGGCCCGCCTTCGGCAACGCCAGTCTCTCCGGGTACGAGCGCTCGCGGGTGTACCTCAACCGCGGCGTGGCTGGCTGGGTCGACGTCGCGGAGCGCGTCGGCGTCAACGATCTGTTCGACGGACGCGCCGTCGCGCTGGCCGATCTGTCCAATCGCGGCGCCGTCGATGTCGTCGTCGCGAACCAGAATCAGCCCGCGCTCCTGTATCGCAACCGTCCCGACAGCAACAACCACTGGATCGGCTTCCGGCTCATCGGCACGCGCAGCAATCGCAGCGCGATCGGCGCCGAGGTGACCATCGAGTCCGGCGAGCTCACCCAGCGCCGCGTGGTCGACGGTGGCTCCGGATTCGCCAGCCAGAATGACCGGCGCCCGCACTTCGGGCTCGGCCGGCGCGAGTGGGTCGATCGCGTGATCGTCGACTGGCCGTCGGGCGCGCGGCAGGTGCTCGCGCGTCCGCCCATCGACCAGATCGTCACCATCACCGAGCCTGCACGATGATCCCTGGTGACGCGGTGACCGACGCCACCTCTGCAGGACGGCTGGCCGCCGCCGAGCAGAGCACGCTGGCGCGCTTCCGGCAGCGCGCGAGCCGAATCGACCCGCGATATCTCATCGCCGGGCTCATCACGCTCGTGCTCCTCGTGGCGCAGTTCCGCTATCACATGGTCGGCGGCTACAGCCGGCTCGCCCTCGCGCTCGGCGTGTGCATGGCGACGGAGGCGCTGCTCTCCTGGTTCGATCGCGGCAAGGTGGTGAACCTCCAGAGCGCGTACATCAGCGGCATCAGCCTCACCCTGCTCACCAAGCCGCAGGGCGGCGCGCTGTGGCCGTTCGTGATCGGCGGATTCCTCGCGATCTCGTCGAAGTACGTCCTTCGCTATCGAGAGCAGCACCTCTGGAATCCGACCAACTTCGCGATCAGCGCGCTGCTGCTCGCCGCGCCGAGCAAGGTTGCGGTGCTGAGCCACCAGTTCGGCAACGATCTCGTCACCAATCTCGTCATCTGGATCTTCGGGCTGCTCATCGCGAAGCGCGTCGGCGTGCTGCACATCACGCTCACCTACGTCGCGAGCTTCCTCATCCTCAACGGGCTGCGCGCCGTCGCGCTCGGCCAGCCACTGCTCCCCGAGCTCGCGCCCGTGACGGGGCCGATGTACCAGCTGTTCGTGTTCTTCATGATCACCGATCCCCGCACCGTGGTGAAGGGACGACAGCGCCAGATGGTCGTCGCGATGCTGATCGCACTCACCGAGACGATGCTTCGGCTCCTGTCGGATCGCGGCGTGCCGATGCCGATCGCGTTCAGCGCCGATCCCGCGCTCCTGTCGCTCGCGATGGTCGGCCCGATCGCCAAGTGGCTCGACCTGCGACGGGCCGCTAGAGCTGGTAGCCCTTCTTGAGCAGGAACTTCCCCGCTTTCGAGTAGTAGGCGGGATCGGGAAGCTCCCACCCGAGCGTGTCCGCCAGCCGATCGTACGTGTTGAACAGGAACGCGACGTAGAACGCGTCGCGGATGGCCTCGCGCGACACGCCCGTGGCGAGCACGGCGCGCACGTCCGCGGGCTCGAGCTCGTTCGGATGCAGGGTGAACTTCTCGAGGAGGCGCAGCATCGCGCGCAGCTTCTCGTCGATCGGCGCCGTCCGGTAATCCTCCAGGACGGGTGCCATGCTTCCCTTCCCCAGCGCTGCCTCCGCGACCGCGGAGTGAGAGTTCGTTCAGAAGACGCACTGGTTGAACCGCGAGACCACGGCGGCGAAGGTCTCGCGCTCGCCCGGCGTCCACTCCGACGGTCCGCGCATCACCTGGTGCGTCAGCTCGCTCCACGGTCGCCCGAAGAACTCCTTGCGGTAGAGTAGGGTGCGCACGACGCCGGGCGCATGCCCCTGCACCAGCCGCATCACGGCGAGCAGCGCCTTGTCGCGCAGCGCTGTGTGCCCCTCATGGACGCGACGAAGCCTCATGCCTCCTCCAGCACGCGTAGTCCGGCCAGCAGCCGGTTGCGCGACGCTCCGACGGCCGCGCTCACGATGATCTCGAACAACCGATCGTCCCCGTACTTCGCCTGCAGCGCTTCGATCTCCTCGTCGGTCACCCGGTAGGCATGGCGGTGGATCTTGTCCACGAGCGCGCTGAGCTCGTCGGGTACTCCGGCGCCCTCGGCTGCGGCATACCTGAGCGACGGATCGGTCTCGCCAGGGCCATCGAGCACTGCTCGCAACGCCTTCTGGCGGAGCGTCGCGTGAGGATCATCGATAGGAGTGGGCATGCGATCTCGGGTGAAGTGTCGGTCGAGGCGCTACGATGCGCGCTCGCACGATGGCGGTCAATACTGGCATTGCGCTGATCGGACGAGCGAGCGCACGACGCGAACCGCACCCGCGCACCGCGCGCTCCATCAACTACCGCCCGATCGACTCCTTGTAAACCTTGATCCAGTGCGACCGCACCTGCGCCTGCTGCTGCGTCCCCTCGAG
>DATFOL010000386.1:0-3168 GCA_035265545.1 Gemmatimonadaceae bacterium
ACCAGCGCGCCTGCGCGGCCCGCAGCACCAACCCCTTCGTCGCGATCGGCGTCGCGTCGTCGGCCGTGGTCGTCATCTCCTTCCTCCCGTGCGTGGAAGATCCGCCGGCGCGCCGGCCGACGGTGACATAGAATAGGAGCCGCGACCGCGGCGGGAAGGATGCTCCGCCGCACGGTGTGCGATACCGGACAGAATCGCGCCGCGTGTTCGATCCGTCCGTAGAGAGGAGCGGGGCTGGGTCTGACCGGCGCCAGACCTGATGTGCGCAGTGCGCTCGGGAATATTCGCCGCGCTCCGCCTGTCCTCCGCGTCAGTCAGGCTCGGCAGCACCGCTCCGGTCCGGCACGCTGCACCACCGATAAAGGAACCCCTCGTGCGCACCCGCACCTCGATCGAGACGCCAGTCGTCGCTGCCCGCATCCCTTCGCGACTTCGGGCGCTGCTTTCCATACGTCGCGGATCCTGGCTGCTCGCGACGCTGCTCTCGACGGCGCTCGCCTGCGGAGGCGGCGACGCGCCGACCGCTCCCGAACCATCGGTTCCGGTCGCGCCGCGAGTGTTGCTCAAGGACATCGTCGTCTCGCGCCTTCCGTCGCCCTACTACCACTTCGCGTACGACGCGACGGGGCGGATGGATAGTGCGTCGTTCGCGTCGGAGCTCACGAGGTACGGTGTGAACTACGACGCCGCCGGCCGGATCAGGGAGATGCGTAACGACATCCTCGTGAACCGCGACCGGATCGTGTACGCATACGACGAGATCGGCCGAGTCGCCGGGGTCAGGTACGTCGACTCGGATGGAGTGACGTTCACCATCGTCGTCTTCTCGTACGACGGGCCGAAGCTCACCGGAGTGGAGCGCAGTCAGAGGATTCCAGGCGGTTTCATCATCGACAAGACGATGACGCTCTCGTACGACGCCGACGGCAATCTGCGGGAGCTCACCCAACACCGCCCGGCGATCGAGGGGTTCCAGAATGACGTCACGTTCACCGACCGCTTCGAGCAGTACGACACCGGCATCAACGTCGACGGCTTCAGCCTGCTCCACGACGACTTCTTCGACCATCTGGTGCTGCTGCCGGGGGTGCAGCTCCAGAAGGGCAATCCGCGGCGGCAGACGCGGACGGGCGACATAGACAACTTCACGGTGGACTACACGTACGCCTACGATGACGGCAACCGACCCCTGTCGAAGAGCGGCGACGTGACCCTCACCAACGGAACGAACGCCGGGCTGCGATTCCAGTCGCGCTCCGAGTTCTCGTATTACTGACTGAGCGCCGCGTGTGCCGCGACACAAAAAGACGGCCCCCGCGAGGGGGCCGTCTTCGTGCTCGGGCCGACGTCGACTCAAGTCGCGTCGGGCGCGATGAGCGTCGGGTAGTAAGCGAGGAACAGACTGTGGAATTCTTCCGAGGTCAGGATGTGCCCCTGCTTCTGGGCCTCGTCCGCGAGTCTGAAGCCGAACTCCGCGGCTGCCATGCGCTGGTTGGGCGTGCCATGGTGGCCGGGGTTCGCGAACTGGCAATCGCCCGTCTGGTAGAACACCTGGAGGAACTGTGCGACGCGCTTGTCGTTGAGCGCTGCGCCGCGCTTGTGCGTCAGGTAGTAGCCCGCCATCGCGTCGGCCATCAGCTCGGTGTAACGCGTCGCTTCGGGCTGGGTCACCTCACCCAGATCCTCGAAGTACTCGTTCTCGAACTGGATCTGGTGCGCGAACTCGTGCGCGAAGATCGCCTGCGGCGCGATGTCGCCGTAGCCGATCGCCGCATACGCCTCGAGGATGCCGTCGCCCATCACGATCTTGTCCGGGTAGCCCTCATCGCGGAACGACACCGCGTTGAACGTCCAGAACGCGTAGTTGCCGCCGTTCATCGTCGTCGACGCGGCGAGCGCTTCGGCGACCGTCTTGGCATAGGCCCTCGCCGTCGCCTCGGGGAAGCCGAGCAGGCGATAGGTCTGGTACGTCCGCTCCTGATCGAGGAGCATGGTGCCGTGCATCGCCAGCACCTGGATCTCCGACGACGGAATATCCCAGAAGCGCTTCACGTCACGCTCGGTCTTCGTCATGACCTTCGTGAACTCGCCGTTGTAGCCGAAGTACTGCGGCGTGGCGGAGGTCTGGAAGTAGAGCGCCTCGTACGTGGGAATGAGATCGGCGTAGCGCTGGTACATCGCGATCAGCAGCGGCGCCTCGACGTTGAGCGTCCGGGTGAGGTCGGCGTTCAGCCAGTCGATGAGCGGAGTGCTGCCCGAGCAGACGTAGTCGCCCGGGTTGATCGCGCGCGTTCCCACCTCGCCGAAGACAGTACTGATCGGCGCGAGGGAAGACGGAAGGACTGGCAGGGTGCGAACGAACGAGCCGCCGGCGGACGCCTTGCCGCGAGCGAGCGCGGCAGCGGACGGGGAGAGCGTCGACGTCTCCGGCGCGGTCGGGAGCTCGTGACAGCCGACGACGACGAACGCCGCGGCCAGGAGAGACCCCAGCGAGAGGGACCTTCTCGACATTGTGTGCCTTCCGGTTGTGAAGGGAGAGCAATGGGCTCGCCCCCGCATCGTGGAGGGCGTCGATGAAAACGAATGTTTCACCAGTTTGGTCCGCCGTCAAGCACACGGGCCCGCTGGCGGGCGGCGCTCGCGGTACGTCGGTTGACGGTTTTTCAGTACTCGGCCGACCTCGGGACGCCACACGTGTCAGGACCTCCCCGGCCCTGACGAGGCCGGCCTAGTTCCGCACGATCACCGGAACGTCGATGATGATGCGCGGCGCCGCTTCGCCGGGCCGCGCGCGGGCGACGAACGCAGCGCGCGCGGCGGCGGTCTCCGTCGCCACGACACGCAGCGTGAGCGATTCCGGTCGTTGGCGAAGCAGCTCGACGTCGTACGTCTCGCCCGGGTGGATCCACACCGTGGCCGGTCGCGCGATTGCCTGCGCCGCCGGCAGGTCCGCTCCGTCCTTCGCCACGACGCGCCACTGCTGTAGCGAGTCGCCAGCGACGAGCCTCACCGTGTGCGATTCGAGCGGCGAGATGTTGACGATGCGGAGCCGATGCGCCACTCCACTCCGGACCTCCATCGGCGGCGGCGACGCCGCACGCCCGTTCACCAGCGGGCGCGAGTCGTCGAGCGGGCCGCTGGCACCGAGCACGACGAGTCGCTCCGTGG
>DATFOL010000387.1:0-6764 GCA_035265545.1 Gemmatimonadaceae bacterium
CCCCTCCCGGCTCGCGCGGCGGCTCGGAGTGGCAGAAGAAGTTCACGTTGTACGGCTGGCTCGTTTGCCCCCTGATCTGCTCGAGCTCCGCTTCGATCGACTCGGGTCCGAGCAGCGCGCACGGCAACGAGCCGAGGCCTCCCGCATTCGAGACGGCCACCGCAAGGGCGCTGGCTTGCACGCCGGCCATCGGCGCCTGAACGATCGGCAGCTCGATGCCGAACACATCCTGAAAGTTCATGCCGGGAAATCTGCTTCGACGTCGACGGTGAGACGCGAGCGGGCGACAGGCCGCACACACTCACGATCCGTCACTCGCGCGGTTTCGCCTGGTAGAGGGTGTGCATGGGACCCGTGGTGTCGTGTGCCCGGACGCGCAGCGTTTCGACGGTGAGCCCCGCACCCCGCAGCGCGCGCTCGAACTTCGGGTCGTCGCCCACGGACCAGTACACGATCGACCCACCGGCGCGGAGCGCCGCCACGGTGGCCCCGATGCCGCGCGTCGAGTAGAGCGGCGCGTTCTCCGACATGAGCATGCCATCGGGGCCATTGTCCGTGTCGAGCATGATCGCATCGAAGGCGGAGGGGTTCGCGCGGAGGACGTTGATCACGTCGTCGTGCACCACTCGAACCCGCGGCTGCTCCATCGCGGCGGCGGACAGCTCGTACCGCGGGTCGGCATTCCACGCGATCACCTCGGCCACGAGCTCTGCCACCACGATCTCGGCGTCTTCGCGCAGATGGCGGAGCGCGGCGCGGAGCGTGAAGCCGAGCCCGAGCCCACCGATCAGCACGCGCGCTCGGGGCACGTCCCGGAGCGGAGCGCACGCGACCTCGGCGAGGCGATCCTCGGAGAGGTGTCGGCGGGTGGACATGAGCTCCACGCCGTCGGCGCGGATGAGATACGCGCCGTCGTGCCGATAGAGCGCGATCAGCGTCCCATTCGGTGTGCGCGCCTCCCCGAGCCGCTCGAGCGGCTTCATCGTGCGTCGGTGGCGGCGGCGGGGAGCTTGCCGTGCTTGAACATGTCGAACCACGTCGTCGCGTCGGCCGCGCTGAACAGCTCGAGCTCGGCGAAGATCTCCCGCGCGAAGTCCACCGCGCCGAGACCACTGGCGGTGATGATTCCGCGATCGCGCACGACCAGAGCGGGCTCGTACAGAGCCTGACCGAGATAGGACGGCACCGTCTCGGTCAGATACGCTGGCATGTTGCTCGTGTGACGGCGCACATCCAGCAGGCCCGCCCGCGCCAATGCCACCGTCGCACCGCAGATCGCCGCGATGGGGTGCCTCGCCGCCAACAACCGCGCGAGCAGGGCCTCGAGCTCGGCGCGCGGATAGGCATCGTCGCGCTCCCAGAGATCGCCGCCGGGGAGAATGAGCATGCGCACATCCTCCACCTGCACCTCGCTCAGTGCATGGTCCGGGAGGATGCGAAGGCCACCCATCGAGGTGACCGGCTCTCGGCTGAACCCGATCGTCACCACTTCGTGGCCGCCCGACCGGCGCAATTCGGCGAGGGCGAACGAGGGCTCCCAGTCGGCGAAGCCCTCGAAGACGAGCACGTAGATCTTTCCAGCCATCTTCTCCTCCAAGCGAGAACTCAGCCGGCGAGGCCAAGCCGTACCTCTACCCAGGCAGCGACCAGCTGGACCGTCGTGTCCGATCCCACTACACAGTGTGCGCCGCCGGCCCACCGCGCCTGCACGAGCCGCGCCGAGGCCTCATCGCGCCGCATCCAGCCGACGCCGGACCCGCTCCCTATACCGCCGCCCTCGTCCGGGAGCCCTCGCACCTGCGCGTTGGCCGGGTGTAATGTGCCTTGCTGTCAGGAGTGCGTGCACGCGGAGGTGCTGTGGCCCAGTTCGTGGACCCGGGTTCGATCGTGCGCAGGATCTGGGGAGACGGAGACATGGTACTCCTCGTCTTTGCCGGTTCTGCCGCGGAGTTCGCGCTCAACCGCGCCGTCGACTGGCTGTTCTTCACCGGGAAGTTGCCGGCCGACCCCATCGGCCGGCTCTTCGCCACGGCGAGCTACGCGCAGGTGATCGTCTTTGCCGACGAGCTCACGGCGTCGCGCACGCTCGACGGCATTCGAGCCGCTCACCAAGCAGTCGAGCGGCAGCGAGGCGACGTCATCCCCTATTGGGCCCATCGGGACGTGCTCTACATGCTCATCGACTACTCCGAGCGAGCGCACGAGCTGCTCGCTCGGCCCTTGAGCCTGGACGAGCAATGCGAGCTGTACGACGTGTTCCATCGGGTAGGCGCTGGCCTGGCGAT
Organism: Gemmatimonadaceae bacterium; assembly: GCA_035265545.1. Taxonomy (GTDB): domain Bacteria; phylum Gemmatimonadota; class Gemmatimonadetes; order Gemmatimonadales; family Gemmatimonadaceae; genus AG11. The sequence continues at coordinate 2,286 of DATFOL010000387.1, forward strand.
CCCCGACCTACCAGCGACGTACACGGAGTGGAGGGCCGATCGCGACCGTCACATGCGCCGGGATCTGTTACTCAGCGATGGCACGAGGGCGCTGTACGCCCAGTACCGTGCGCATCTCGGTCCCTGGCGGTATCGGCTGCTGTTGCTGGTCCAATCGATCCTCGCGCCCGAGCACGTGCGAGGTCTGCTGCGACTGAAGTCCGCCAGGTGGCTGCGGCCACTGCTTCGAGTCTATCCCATTCTTGTCCGCGCCGGATTGCGCTCGAGCATCCAGCGTCTGGTCATGCCGTCGAGATATCTCGCGGCAGTGCGGGGATTGGATCACTTCGCGCCACGACTCGCGGGCGGCGCGCCGGCCACTCCGTACACGCCCACGTCTCCAACCGCTTGAGTCTCGAGCTCAGCCACACAGGCGTTCGTCAAACGGGCCGCGCATCGTGTTTCCATTCCTACGCAACGGCGTTGATCATGTCGAGTGTGAGCCACGTCCTGTCCGCCCCTGCGCGCGAGCACCACGATTGTTGTCGCGCATGCGACGAGGACGACGCCCTGCCAGATCAGCGCTGCAGCGAGACTCATGGCGGCACCGACATCAACCCTCCGCCGCCTTCTCGTGGTCGAGCACCGGCTCGATCGCCCGAGCCTCGGACGCCTGTCCCCGTTCGTGCGTATCCGGCAGATCCGTCGCGTCTCCGAAGCCCAGTCGTTCCTCGAGGAAGTACAACGGACGGCGCTTGCTCTCGACGTAGGCGCGACCGACGTACTCGCCGATGATGCCGAGCGCGAGAAGCTGGATTCCGCCGAGGAAAAGCGAGGCGACGAACACCGTCGCCCAGCCCGGTACCCACTCCTTCGTCAGCAGCCGAACGCTCAGCGCGTACACGATGCCCATCATCGCGAGCCCGGAAGCGGCGAACCCGACCCACGTCGCGAGGCGGAGCGGCACGAGCGAGAACGACGTGAGACCGTCCATCGCCAGTCCGAGCATCTTGAACAGCGGATACTTCGTCTTGCCGGCGAATCGCGCCGCGCGGCGATAGGGCACCGCGGCCTGACGGTATCCGACCCAACTCACCATCCCCCGAACGAAGCGCGCCCGCTCGGGCATGGCTCGAAGCGCGGTGACGACGCGCCGATCCATCAGGCGGAAGTCGCCGACGTCGAGCGGGATGGCCGTGTCGCTGAACCAGTTCACCACGCGGTAGAACAGCCTCGCCGTGCCGCGCTTGAACGCGGACTCGCCCTCGCGGTCGGTCCTCACTCCGTAGGCGACGTCGAAGCCGCTGCGCCACTTCGCCAGCATCTCGCCGATCACCTCCGGCGGGTCCTGCAGGTCGGCGTCGATCAGCACGACCGCATCTCCCCTGGCGTGATCGAGACCGGCGGTCACCGCGATCTGGTGCCCGAAGTTGCGCGAGAACCGCAGGAGGCGAACGCGGGGATCGCCTTCGTGAATTCGCCGGAGCACGCGCGCGGTTCCGTCGCGGCTGCCGTCGTCGACATAGATCACTTCGAAATCACCGTTCGCGAGCTCGGCGAGCACCGCGGTGAGACGCCGGTGGGTCTCGTCGAGCACGGGCTCCTCGTTGTAACAAGGGACGACGACGGAGAGGAGCATTGACTGCGAGCAGGAGTGTGAGAAGCGTGGATGGAGCGACGGCTCAATTCATAGTCCGTCGGTGCTCGTGTCAATCCGTCGGCCGCGGTTGTGCCGGCACGCTTCATCTCACGACGTTCGAAGCGCGGAACACGGACGACATGGCTTGACTTTCTCCAATTGTGCGCCGCATGGTTCGAGGTGATGTCGTCGCCGCCGACAAGCTCACGCACGACCGCTTCGCCCACGCCTGAAGACGCACCGTTGCGCGTCGGCCGAGCATCGCAGCCCTCGACGTTGTCGAGCCGTCTGCGGCGGCTGAGTCGAGCCGATCTGGCGGCCCTGCTGGCACTCGTCGCTCTCGCCATCGCGCTGCCGGCGCTGTACGTGTCCTCCGAGCGCGTCGTGTACGCCTCCGACCTCTCCGGCTTTCAGCAGGCCGCGGTGAGCACGGCGCTGGAGCTGCGTTCGAGGCTGGCAACGGGCATTCGCGCCACGCTCGGCATGGGATTCCTCGTCTGGCGCTCGACGGGGTGGGACTACAGCCTGCTCCCGGCGGTGCTCCCGGCGCCGATCCTGCTCGCGCTGCACGGCGGTCGGGTCACCTACATCGTCACCTGTGCGGTGCTGTATCTCGTGCCGTTCGTCCTGCTGCTCGGCGCGACGGCGGCGGCACTCGCGCCCGAGAGGAAGCGTCGGGCGTTCTGGTTCGGCGCGGTCGCCGCGGTCGCACTGCCGGCGTTGTGGCTGCCGACGCTGCGCGGCTACCCCGACGCTGGCGCCAGCGCCCTCGTGGCGGCAGCGCTCGTCCTGTTCCTGCGCGACACGGAGCTTCGACTGCGGTGGACGCCCGCGGCCATCGGCGTATGCCTCGCCGTCGCGATCCTCTTCCGCCGGCACTTCGCCTACCCCGCGCTCTCTCTCATGGTGGTCATCGGCGGTTACGGGCTCCTGGCGGCCGTCGACCGACTTCGAACGCGCACGCCCGGTCGATCAGTGGCCCGCGTGATCGTCGGAGAGATGTCCGGCGCCATGCGGGCGGCGACGTGGTTCGGCGGCGCGCTGGTGCTGCTCGGTCCCGGCTTCGTCGTTCGGGCGATGCGCACCAACTACACGGACCTGTACGCGTCCTACATGAGGCCCCCGGCGGTAATCGCGGGCTCGTTCGCCGAGCAGTTCGGTTGGGCGGCATGGATCCTCGCGACGCTCGGCTATGTCGCCGCGTGGCACTGGCGCGCCCTCGACCGGCGACGACTGGCTCTGGTGCTGGTCGTGATGTTGTTGACGCTGGGTCTCTGGACGTTCCGTGTTCGCCAGATCGGAGTGCACTACGCGCTCCACGCGGTGCCCCTCATTACGCTGGGACATTTCGCGCTCGCGTGGACGGTCACGCAGCGCGCGCGCGGACGTCCCCTCCAGTCATTGTTCGTGGTCGGCGCGGCCTCGTACGCGATCGTGAATGCGGTGCGCGGGCTCGCTCCCCTGCACGACGTGCCCCCAGCGCTGGAGCACACGCGCTGGCTCGCCACTTCCAGGCCGCCGCTTCGCTGGTCGGACTACGACGAGATCGTGCGTCTCGTTCGCGATCTTCGGCGCGAGGCCGGCCGAACGGATCCCGTTTACGTCGCCGCGTCCGGCGCCCTCCGTTCGAGCTCCGTGCGCAGCGCGGATCTGATGCTCGACGATCCGTTCCGCCCGGGCGTGCGGGCGAGCGACATCACCTGGGGCAGCCGCCTCTATGTACCGCACACGCCCCACATCGACTCGCGCGACGGGAATCCCACGACGGCCCTCCTGCAGGCGAAGTACGTCGTCGTGGCGACGCCCGTGCAATACCATCTGTCGCCGGACGAGCAGCACATCGTGCGCACGGCCGTCGAGGAGTTCACGGAAGGGCGGCCGCTGGCGCGCGACTTCGAGGTGCTGCCCGACAGCTACACGCTCGCCGACAGCGCTCGAGTGCGCGTGTATCGTCGAACGAGGCCGTCGAGCGAGGCCGCGTCGCTGGAGACGTTCGCTCGCTTCCGCGCCGCACTCGGTGCGAGGTACGAACGCCCGGTGCTCACCTATCTCGGCACCAGCGCCGACGTCATCGTGAATGGCGCAGGTCGCGGTGACCGCGCCGCGAATGCGCCGCTGTCGTCCGACATGGTGGCGCTCGTGGTTCCCGACTCGGCTGGTCGCGGTAGCCACCTTCGCGCGTCGGTGCGGACGGCGGGAACCGGATGCGAGCGAGTGCGGGTGTCGGCGCTCGCGCTCCCTGGCGACACCTTGCTGTCCAGCGGCACTCCTACGGTTTCGCCGCAGCCTCTGCGGGACGCGGTGGATCTCCCGCTGAATGCAGTCGGCAGCTCGGTGCTCCTCCACCTCTGGCGCGACTCGGCACCGCCACCCGACGCGGGCCCCTGTCGATTGTGGATCAGCAACATCGCCGTGACCACGCCACCGTGACGCGAGCTCGGCGTGACGGCTCACCTTCGTCACCGTACTCGCCGTGGGTCTGTTCGGGTTGAGCGCCGTCAGCGTTGGGGCGACGATGGCATGGCCGCCGGCCCGCGCGCGTCCAGCCCGGCGGGGCCGAACGCCTCTCGAAGCCTCGAGAGCGCCTTCTGCGTGATGAGGAAATCCGCTGCATCGAGGATGCTCGGGGCCGAACTTCCTCAGGTCGTCGCATCGTCGTCGAATGGCGCGTGATTCGATAGCGTGACGGTGTACGCGTAGAACGGGCGCTTCAGCGTGTCGAGCGCCGCGGCTACGTGCGTCAGGAACGCCCGATCCAATACGCCGAGTTCCTACGTCGTCGGCCCGAGCGCCATGGGCCCGGCCGCCGTCGATCCGAAGCGCGAAGTCGATCGGCTGTCCGCGAGCTATCTCGTCGCCCT
>DATFOL010000388.1:0-7430 GCA_035265545.1 Gemmatimonadaceae bacterium
CCGGGGTCGCGGATTCGCTCGGTCGGGCACGTCACCTGCGCATGACCGCATGATGCTCTTCGGGCGACTTCTCATCCTCCTGCTCTCCGTGCTGCCCAAGCACGCGATGAGCCGCGTCGCCGGCCGGCTGGCGAACCGGCCGCTGCCGCTCAAGCTGCGCGTGCCCGTGCTGCGCGGCTTCAGTCGCATCTTCGGCGCTGTTCCGGAGGAGGCGGAGCTACCGTTGGCCGAATACGGCAGCATCAACGCGTTCTTCACGCGCCAGCTCAAGCCCGGGCTGCGCCCGATCGCGGCGAAGGCGATCGTGTCGCCGGTGGACGCCGCCGTCGGCGCGTACGGACCGGTCGCCGACGACGTGCTGGTCCAGGCAAAGGGCCGCAACTATTCCCTCGCGGCGCTGCTCGGCCATTCCGAGCTGGCGCACGCGATGGACGGCGGCACCTTCGCCACGCTGTATCTCGCGCCCAGGGACTACCACCGCATCCACGTGCCGGTGGACGGCGACATCGTCGAGGCGACGTACATCCCCGGTGAGCTGTGGCCCGTGAACGTGCACGCGGTGATGCACGTGGCCGATCTCTTCGCCGTGAACGAACGCATCGTCGTGACCATTCGCGCCCGCGCGGGCGGCACGATAGTCGTCGTGCTCGTCGGCGCGACGATGGTGGGCACCACCCGCGTCGCGTTCGACGACCTGCACACCAATGCGCGCCGGCGCGAGGTGCAGCGGCGCACCTATGATCCACCAGTCCCGGTGCGCGCGGGCGGACCACTCGGACACTTCGAGTTCGGCTCGACGGTGATCGTCGTCTGCTCGCGCCAGGTCGGTGCGCTCGACCCGCTCACGGAAGGTGAGTCGGTTCGCATGGGGCAGCGGATGGGACGACTCGGCGCAGCGGTTCCCGGCGGCGACTAGGCGAACCGCCGCATCAGGGCGGGCCCGCGCCGAGGCGCGCGGGTGAGCTCGTAGGTGCCGGCGAGCGCCGCGGCCACCGCTGCTCCCGCGACCCATCCGCCGATCGTATCCGACGCGAGATGCTTCTCCCGCACGAGCCGGCCGAGCCCGACCACGACGGGCGCGACGCCGGCCAGCGGAAGAGCTACGGCTGGATGCGCGATCCCCTCGCGCGCGACGACGTAGCCCGTGGTGAGCGCGACCGCGGCGGATCGGAATCCGTGGCCGCCCGGGAACACCGGATGATCGACCGGCCGGTGCCGGCGTCCCACCCGCGGCTGCGGGAGCCAGCGGTCGAAGCCCTTGCTCATCGCCGTCGCCAACGCGGGGACCAGCAGGATGGAAGCGGCACCCGCTCGGCGTCCTCGCCGGCCACGACGGGTGCGCCGCGGCGCGGCCAGCACCGCCACGGCGCATGCGAGCGCGACAGGGGTGTAGATCCACCACTTTCCTCCCTTGTCGACGACGGGAGCCGTGGTCTTTACCGCGTTGGAGGTAGGCCCCTTCATCTTGCGCCGCATCCGGTCGTGGATGCGGTTGTCAGCTGGAACGGTGGCCTGCTTCGCGCTGGCGGCCGCCATGGCGGCGAACGCCGTGCAGGCGAACGCGCTCGTGCCGAAGAGAACCGCCGCACGCTCTCGAGATCGGGTCATCACAGCAGTTGCGTCTCCATTCGTCACCTCGTTCGTGAGGCCAGAGAGAAGGCAGAGGGCGTGCCTGTGGAGCGCGGTGCGGCGCATGGAGTTTGCGCCCACGTCGCTCCCCATCTCCAAGAAGAGGAGGCAACCATGACGCAAACGACCATGACTGGAAACGCCGCGCTCGTCGCGGAGTTGAATGATCTGCTCCAGCTGGATCACGACGCGGTTCACGCCTACACCATCGCGATCGACTCGCTGAGCAACGAGAGCTGGCGGCAGAGCCTCGTCCGCTATCGCGGCGATCACCAGCGCCACATCGAAGAGCTCTCGGCGCACATCCGCTCGCTGGGCGGCACACCAGTGGAGCTGCCGCACATTCCCTCGGGCGTCTTCAAGTCCGCCGTGCAGGCGGCTGGCGCGGCGGGCGGCGATCGCGCGATCCTGCTGGCCTTCAAGTCGAACGAAGGTCAGGTGCGCGACAAGTATCGGCGCGCGGCGGACGCCGGCCATCCACCGACAACCGCCGAGCTGCTGCGCCGCAACGCGAACGACGAGGCGACGCACTACGATTGGGTGTCCGGCACGCTGGAGACGATCGGCGCGGGCGCGGACACCACGATCGGCAAGGCCGAAGCCGTGTTCGAGCGCGTGCACGGCGGAGCGGCCACGGCACTGGAGAGCGTCGAGAAAGCGGCGATGACCGGAGCGGGACGGATCCGTCGCCGGATCAGGTCGACGTCGCCGACGATCAAGGCGGTGGTGGGCGTCGGCCTCGCGGTCATGGTCGTGCGGAGACTGCTCAGGTAGCGAAGCGTCGACTGGTCCGGGTCGGAGCCGAGCTGACCTGGACCGTCGACGACGGGCAAGATCGGGGGCCTCGCGATCGAGGGCCAGTCGGTCGCCTCGTCCAGTGAGCCAACCCGCCTACGTACAAGTCGGCACCTCCCTACGTACTTCGTCTGATCGTACGCCGCGCCAAAATCACGAGATTGAGCGCACCCCTCTCCCACTGGTGCTCTCATGTCTCGACTCGTCGCTGTCCTGCTCGTCATCCTGCTCGCCCGCCCGGACGCCCTGACTGGTCAGTCCGCCCAAACGGCAGCCGCCATCCGCCCGGGCACGCGGGTGCGCATCACCCAGGCGGGCCAGAAGCCGCGGATCGCGATCATGGTCGCCCCGCGCACCGATACGCTGCTCGTGCGCTGGCCGGAGCACTCGAACGCCGTCGCCGTGCCACTCGCCGAGGTCTCGCGGCTCGACGTCAGCACCGGACGGCATCGGAAGCTGCTCAAGGGAGCGATGGTGGGCACGCTGAGCGCCGGCACGGTCGGCGCCCTGCTCGGCGCAGTGACCTATTCGCCCTGCAAGACAACCGAGGCATTCGGCTGCTTCCTCGCGCCGACCGGCCGGAGCGAGTCGGCCCTGCTCGGTGGCGCCGTCGGTGGCGTGCTCGGACTGGTTGTTGGCACCATCGCCGGTGTGCCGAGCCGGGAGGGCTGGCACCGGGTGCCGCTCGAGGCGCGACGCGTGGCGGTCGCGGTCACACCCCGGGGTCGCGCGACGGGCCTCGGCGTCTCACTCCGGTTCTAGCGCCCAACCCTTCACCTCGACCCGTCTGGTCCGCAGCTCACTCCGGAGCTGCGTCCAGCGGGACTCCGTCCTCGGAGAAGCGACGATGTCGGAATTCAATGTGGCGGCTCTGCTCCGCATGGTCGCGGCCAGTGCGTTGATCGCGCCGTCAGCGCTCGCGCAGGACATCGATCGCACCGCCGTGATCACCGAGGTTTCCGAGCGGCCCACGACACTCATCGTCGGTGAGCGACTGGAGTACGACGTGAAGTTCGGGAAGCTCAGAGTGGGCCGCGGATCGATGGAGGTCGTCGAGACGACCGACGTGCGCGGTCGTGAGGCCTGGCACACGGTCTTCGCCATCCGGGGCGGAATTCCGTTCTTTAAAGTGGACGACCGGCTCGAGAGCTGGATCGACACGCAGACCTTCACTTCGCTGCGGTTCGCGCAGCAGACGAACGAGGGCAGCTACCACCGCGAACGCCACATCGAGTTCTTTCCCGAACGCGCGACGATGCTGCAGAGCGGCGAAGGTGCGCAGGAGAAGCCGACCGTCGACCAGCCGCTCGACGAAGGCGCGCTGCTCTACTACATCCGCACCCTCCCGCTCGAGGTTGGCGACCGCTACGAGCTCGATCGCTATTTCCGCCCCGATCGCAACCCGGTGAAGCTGGAGGTGATCCGCCGCGAGCGGATCCGGGTGCCCGCGGGGACGTTCGAGACGATCGTCCTCCGTCCGACGATCAAGAGCTCGGGAATCTTCTCCGAGAACGGGCGGGCCGAGGTCTGGGTGACCGACGACGAGCGACACCTCATGGTCCAGATGACGGCGAAGCTGTCGTTCGGGACGCTCCACCTCGCTCTGCGCGAGATGACGAACGTGGCCCTCACCCCGCTCGCCGTCAGGAAGTGATCGGAAGATCGTCGCTCACGGCCGCCTGCTTCGCCACGCTGTTCAATGCCTGGAGAAAGAGCTCCGACGACTGCGCCCCCTCCACGACGTACTTGTCGTCGAAGACGTAGGTCGGCACCGCGGTGACACCGAGCCGCTGCGCGGCGGCGATCTCCTCCCGCACTTCACGCGTGCCCTGGTCGGAGTCGAGGTACGCGCGCGCGGCATCCGCGGCCATGCCGACCTCGGCCGCCAGCGCCGCGAGCACACCGGGATCGCCGACGTCGCGCCCCTCCGCGAAGTGCGCGGCGAAGAGCCGGCGCATGAGCGCACGCTGGATCGTCCCACCGTACTCGCGTTCGGCGAGCGCGAGCAGGCGATGGGCGTTCAGCGTGTTCACCGCCAGGCCGCGGTCGTAGTCCATCGCGAGTCCCTCGGCGCGGCCGATCTCGATCACGCGGCTCGCCATCGCGGGCGCCTGCTGGCCGAACCGGCGGCCGAGGTACTCGAGCATCGGTACGGCATCGGACGGAGCGCGCGGATCGAGCTGGTAGGGGCGATAGCGCACGTCCAGCTCGTCTGCGGCGGCGAAGTCGGCGAGCGCGCGCTCGAAGCGCGCCTGGCCGATGTAGCACCAGGGACAGGCCACGTCCGAATAGATCTCCACCTTCATGCCGTCTGCCTCCTCGGTACGATCGATTGGTCGATTGATGCAGAACGAGGGCCCACGACGCCGAAGGCCGTTCTCCGCCGTCAAATCACGAATCGACTCGCCGAATGCGGATTCACGGGCACGGGAACAGCGCAAGAGGAGCCAGTCGCTGAGCGCCGAGCTCCGTGAACCGGCTGCCGGAACGCTCTCCCCCTCTGGACACAGTGGAAGCAGGACGAATCTCATGACGATTGCCGTAACGGGCGCCACGGGGCAGCTGGGCCGCCTCGTGATCGACCGCCTGAAGGACAGAGTGCCAGCGTCAGTGCTGGTCGCGCTGGCACGTTCTCCCGCGAGAGCGGCGGACCTCGGAGTAGACGCGCGCGAGGCCGACTACGACCGACCGGACACCCTCGAACGAGCGCTCATCGGCGTCGATGTCCTGCTGCTCATCTCGGGAAGCGAGGTCGGTCGACGGGTGGCGCAGCACCGCAACGTGATCGCGGCGGCGAAGCGGTCCCGCGTGAAGCGCATCGTCTACACGAGCGCCTTGCGCGCGGACAGCTCTCCACTCGACATCGCACCCGACCACCGCGCGACGGAGGCCGACCTGAAGGCGTCGGGCGTTCGCTTCACGATCAATCGCCACGGCTGGTACACCGAGAATTACGCCGGCTCGATTCCGGGCGCGCTCGCGGGAGGCGCGCTGCTCGGCAGCGCCGGCGATGCGCGAATCTCGTCGGCGACACGCGCCGATCTCGCCGAGGCAGCCGCGGCGGTGCTGACGGGCAACGGACACGATGGGAAGACATACGAGCTCGCGGGCGACGAGGCATGGACGCTCGCCGATCTCGCCGCCGAAGTCTCTCGCCAGAGCGGGCGGACGATCCCGTACCGCAACCTTGCTCCGGAGGAATACGCAGCCACTCTGATGACGTTCGGCCTGCCCGAAGGCCTGGCGAAGGCGATCGCGGGGTGGGACGTCGCTGCGGCAAAGGGCGCCCTGTTCGACGACTCGCGCACGCTCTCCCGACTGATCGGACGACCCACCACGCCGCTGTCGGCCGTGGTCGCGGGCGTGCTCGAGCAAGCGCGGGCGGCCGCCGCGTGACATCGACGTAGCACGACCAGCGTGCGCGGCCCTGTGCCGCGCACGCTGGTCAGTCGCGGCCGAGCCGATCGCGGACGTCCGCGAGGATCTCGTATGAGCGCAGACGCGCGCGGTGATCGAAGATCTGCGACGTCACCATCAGCTCGTCCGCGCCGGTCGCGGTGACGAACCGCGTGATGCCGCGCTGCACACTCTCCGGCGAGCCGACGATGGAGCACGAGAGCATGTCGGCGATCCCCAATCGATCCATCGGCGTCAGCTGCTCGTCGAATCCATCCATTGGTGGCGGGAGCCGCCCCGGATGCCCGCGCCGCAGATTGACGAACGCGTGCTGCAGCGACGTGAACAGCCGCCGCGCCTCGTCGTCGGTGTCGGCCGCGAAGACGTTGACGCCGAGCATGACGTACGGCCGCGGCAGCCGTTCGGAAGGACGGAAGCTGGTGCGGTAGGTCTCCACCGCCTGCGAGAGCAGACGCGGCGCGAAGTGCGACGCGAACGCGTACGGCAGTCCGAACGCCGCGGCGAGCTGCGCTCCGTAGAGGCTGGAACCGAGGATCCAGACGGGCACGTCGAGTCCTGCGCCGGGCACCGCGCGCACCATCTGCTCCGCTTCGGCGGGACGGAAGTAGGCCAGCAGCTCGGCGACGTCCTCGGGGAACGACTCGGCGGCGGCGGGATCGCGACGCAGTGCGCGCGCCACGACCTGATCCGAGCCGGGCGCGCGCCCGAGCCCGAGCTCGATGCGTCCTGGATGAAGCGACTCGAGCGTGCCGAACTGCTCGGCGATCACGAGTGGTGAATGATTCGGCAGCATGATGCCGCCGGCACCGACGCGGATCTTCGAGGTGCCGGCGGCGACGTGCGCGATGACCACTGCGGTCGCCGCGCTCGCGATGCCGGGCATGCCGTGATGCTCGGCGAGCCAGAATCGATTGTAGCCCCAGCGCTCGGCGCTGCGCGCGAGATCGAGCGTGTTGCGCAGCGCCTGCGCGGCGTCGGAGCCCTCCGCGATCGGCGACAGGTCGAGCACGGAGAGCGGGATCACGGCGCGGGGTGCGAGGTCAGTCGATCGCCCAACTCGCCGGCCCGCACTGGCAGCACCAGTGCGGGCCGGCAAGATCCACTCAGGTCACGTCTCGCGCGTAGGCCACGTCGCGAGTCTGGGCGAAGCTCCGGCGCGCACCGAGCACCGCGGCGAGAAGTGAAAGCCCCAACGCGAGGAGCGCCAGCCAGGCACTGCCGGCCGCGACGCCCTGCGCCTCGTCGGCAACCTCTCCCGCATCTTGCTGCAACTGCGCGGCCCGGTTGCGGAGACTGTCGGACGTGATGCCCCGCTCGGCTGCCGTCGCGCGTGCCTGTGCGCCTGCACCACGCGCATCCGAGGGGTCGAGCTCACCACGCGACGCGACCTGCCCCGCGGCGTTCACCGCGCTCCCCGTGAGGTTGCCTGCGAGATTGAGCGTTCCGCCGAGCAGCCGGCTCGCGCCGGTGCCGAGAAGCCAGGTCGCCAACAGCAACGAGAGCGCCCAGACGAGCGCGCCGTGGATGAACCCGTCCGCGCGGTCACGGCCGCCGGCGAGCTTGCCCGCGGTGCTGCCACCGATGAAGAG
>DATFOL010000389.1:0-10197 GCA_035265545.1 Gemmatimonadaceae bacterium
GCACTCGCGGGCGCGCAACGACATGGTCTGGTTCATCCAGAACGGGTTCGTCGGCGCGCTGCTCGCCGGGAACGCGGTCGCCGTGCACGACATCGAGGCGTCGATCTTCGGCACGACGCTCGGGATGAGCGGGGAAGGGAAAGCGACCCAGGGCGGCCACGGGCTGCACATGCGCGCGATCAACAAGGTGCGCGCCGCGGGATCGATCGCCGCCGCCGTCGCCGACGGGACGATCACCAACGGCATCATGCACGCCTGCGTGACGACGAACACCCCGTTCGTCCTCACGGGCTCGATCCGCGACGACGGACCGCTGCCCGAGGTGATCACCGACGCGATCGCCGCGCAGGACGCGATGCGCGCGCACGCGGTGAAGTCGACCATGGCGATCCTCATCGCCACGGCGCTGCACGCGATCGCGACGGGCAACATGCTTCCCGCGTTCGTCATGCTCCCCGACGGATCGCTACGCGAGCTGGCGACGATCTGCGTCGACTCGGCGGAGTTCGTGGTGAGCAAGCTGAAGGACCGCGGCACGCACCAGGCGTTCGGCGTCGTCACCAATGCGCAGGATTTCATGCACATCCTGCGACTGTACGTCGAGCGCGAGATCGATCAACGGCGAGCCGCCAGCGCGGTGCTCCCCGCCGATCGCGCCGTGGCGGCCACCCGGTGACGGACGAGACCAGGACGCGATTCCTCGCCGCGATCGCTGCACAGGTCCCGATCGAGCGCATCGCCGAGGTGCATCTCTTTCCCGCGATCCGGCAGGGCGGGATGGAGAGCGGCGTCGCCGTGATCGCCGTCGAGCGGGCGCACGATCCGGCGGTGGCCGAGCCTGAAATCGACGAGCCTGCGGGAGACGAGCGCAAGGTTGACGAACTCGGGATCGATGAGCTCGGGGTCGACGAACGTGAAGTCGATGCGCCCGCGCTGGACGACGCGGCGAGTGACGCAGTAGTGGAGAACGCGCCGGTCGCGGCGCGACGCTACACGGTCTTCAGCGCGCGGTACCGGCACACGCTCAAGGGCCCCGACCGCGGCAAGTGGGAGGTCTCGGTCACCGAGGAAGCCGATGCGCCGCTGCTCACCATCGACGCGGTCGTGCGCGGAGTGCAGCGCCGCTCCGGTGACGCCGAGGAGATCGTGCGCCTCTCGGGCGACGAGGTGCGCGCCGCGCTGCCGGTGGCCGCCGCCTCCTGACGCGATCGCCGGCCTGGCGCGAGCGCTAGCTCGTCGTCGCGGCTTCGGCGCGCTCGAACACCGCGATCACCCAGTATGCCCCGCGCTGCCGCGTGCGTGGTACGAGCCCGCCACGCCGCAGCGCGTCCTCGATCGCCGCGTTGGGGTGGATGTAGCTCCGGAACTCGCTGCCGCGCCACTCGAGCATCCGGTTCCCGACCGCGACCGCCGCGCGCACCCACCAGTCGTCGCGTGGATAGACGAGCCCCATCAGACGGCGCGCACGCGACGCGGTGACGCCGAGCAGCGCCTCCATGTCGACGTAGCAACAGACGACCTTGTCCAGCGTCACGACGTCGGCCGCGGGCACGTCGTCGGACAGCTCCACCGCGTCGCCGAGCCGGAGGTCGAGCCGGTCGTCCGTGTTTCGGCGCTCGCTCTCCTCGCGTGCCGCCGCGAGGAACGCCGGACTGGCGTCGACGAGCGCCGCGCGCGATGCGCCGCGAGCCAACAGCTCGTGCGCGATCACGCCCACTCCGCCGCCGACGTCGAGCAGCGTTTCCTTCGGGCCGGGCGCCTTGTGGAGTGCCTCGAGCAGACGCTTCGTCGCGCCGAACGGCCCTCCACGGCGATACTTCCTGAGGTTTCGGCGCGCCACGCGGTCGCCGAAGAAGTCGGCCGTGCCACAACAGTTCGATCCGCAGGCCATGCTCGCTCAGCTCCCCGCGGCGGGTCGCTTCCGAAACACCACCGAGCCTGGCAAACCGGCGAAGGTACCCACGAGCGAGTCGCCGCGCTGCTCGCCCGTGAACACGGCGAGGCTGTCCACCGATGACTGGTTAGCGAGGAACCGGAGGACGACGCGCCCGTTCGTGCGCGTCCCGATCATCCCCTCGAGCGCCGGGGTCGCGCGATTGCGCGAATACCATCCGCTGAGTGCCGCGGGCTCACCCGGCGTCTCGACGTACAACCGGAGTACCTCAGCCACCAGCCGTGGCCCGGTGGTGAGGTCCCAGATGCCCTCGAACGAGGGCTCGCTCACGTCCTGCACCACGTCGAGCGTGCGACCGTAGATGTTCACCGCGGAACCGAACAATCCGATCCCGCCCTCGAGGCTGTTGATGATTCCCGAGCCGGTGAACGGATCGTTGCGCGACCGATAGTAGTCGAAGTAGTTGGAGTCGAACGCGGCCACCGTGACGCGCTGACGGAATCCCGGGATGAACACGCGCTCGAGACTGTTCGCGAAGTAGTTCCGCAGGTCGCCCTTGAGCGTGACGTGGCTCGAATCGCTGAACAGCAGGAAGACACCGAACGGCGACTCCGCGCGCACCAGGAAGCTGCGGGCGCCTCGCACGTCCGGCCACCGGATCGGCAGCGAGTCGCGATCACGGTTGAACAGCTCGAGCCGTGACGATGGCACGACGGGCTGGATCTCGGGAACGACCGTGCTGCCAGTGACGACGGTGCCGTCGGGCGTGCGCACGCGGAGCGCGTACCGTACGCCGCGCCGCAGTGGCGGCAAGGTGGAAGCTCCGCCCAGGCCGAATCTGACGAGGTATCGACCCGTCGCGTAGGTGGATGGACGCCCGGGCGCCGGCTGTTCGAATCCGCGCAGGGTCGCGTCAGGGCCGGTGATCGTGACCTCCGCGCCGCCGATCGGGATTCCACCGCCGGTGTTGATCGGGTCGTCCGGATCGAAGCGCAGATCGTCGGGGATGTTGGCCGCTCCCGAGAGTGTGCGCTCGACCAGTACTTCCTGCATCATCGTCCCCGGATCGAGCACCGCGTGCACGACGACCTGCGACGGCTGCACCGCGACGGACTGCTGGTCGAAGGTGCACGCGCTGGCGACGAGCACCGTCAGGGCGGCGAGCCGCGCGAGCGGTGCGGGGACGCGGCGCATCAAAAGCCGATGGTGAGCCCGAGGCTCGGCAGAATCGGGAACTGGGACGACGCCTCGCGCGTCGGCGGGCTCTGGGTGTAGTCGAAGGTGTAGATGAACACGTTCTTCGCGTTGTACGCGTTCACGAGGCTGAGGTACGGGACGAGCTGCATGCCGCGCCACGTCCCCGAGCGCGACACGCTCAGGTCCAGTCGCTGGAAGAGCGGATAGCGCGACGCGTTGCGCACGCCGCCGAGCGGCTCGCGTTCGCCTGCCACGCCACCCGACCCGTATTGATGACTGCCCGCGTCGTACGAGCGCCGTACGACCTGTCCGACGATGTCGGTGAACGGCGTGCCGCTCGCCACGCCCATCCGGGCGCCGAACATATAGCGCCCCGCACGCCAACTTCCGACGAGATTCAGGTTGTGCCGACGATCATGGCCTGGCCAGTAGCCCACGCCATCCTGCGTGCGATGGCTCACTCCGTAGGTATAGGACAGCCACCCGCTGAGTGGTCCCGCCTCCAGCTGGCGTAGCAGCACGTCGAACCCGTACGAGGTGCCCTGCGCATCGAGGAACTCGTCGCCGCGCCGCGCGGGATCGTCCGCCGTGTTCTGCTCGAGCAGATGATCGTAGCTCTTCAGCCACCCTTCGACGCGTGCGAACCGCGCGGGCCCCAGCCATCGCTCGAGACCGAGCACGAGGTGCTTGGCGCGCGACACCTCGACGTATTCGTCGCTCGCCACCCAGAAGTCGAACACGCGAACGGGGATGTCCTCGCGGTTGAGCGAGTGCAGCCACTGCGCGTACTGTCCCGCGGCGACGCTGACCGCGAAGTCGGGAGTGACGAACCACTTCGCCGAGGCGCGTGGTGAGAGCCCGCTCCAGTCGCGGCCGCCGAGATGCTCGGCGCGGACGCCGACTTCGGTGAGCAGCCTCCGTGTCGGCCGCCAGCTCTCCTGGTAGTACAGGGCCTCGGCCGTCGGCCGCTGCCGGAGCGCGAACAGCGATGTGCCCGCCGACGCGGAGCCGACGTCGTACGCGATGTCGTACGTGGACAGCTCGTATCCGAGTCGCCGCTCGTGACCGGCGCGGTTCCAGTGCACGGCTCCCGCGGCGCGCAGCTCCTTCACGCCGTTGGTGAGCGAGAGCGCCCCCTCGCCGAGATCGAGCGCGGTGGCGAAGCGCGTGAACGAGACCCGCTGCTCGATGCCCACACTGTCGGCGCGTCCGAGGAGGGGGAGCCTCGCGCTCTCGCGCCACACGTTGGTCAGGGAGAGCCCGACGACCTGATTGGCCCAATCGAAGTCGAAGGTGCCGCCCCCGGCACGCGACGAGTCGCCGAACTGGGTGAAGTCACCCTCGAGGAGGTCGGTGCCGGCGTACGCCGTGAGCTCCAGACGGGCGTTGCCACCGCCAATCGCGCGCGCGGCGTGAAACTGCGCGTCGGAGAAGTGGTAGGGAAAGGTGCGGTCGGACAGCACCGAGACGAGCTTGTCGGCGTAGGTGCGCCGTCCCGAGAGCATCCACGATCCGCGACCGTCCCTCGTCGCGCTGCCGAAGCTCAGGCTCGACGCGATCACCGAGATCCCCGCCGAGCCGTGGATTCCCGGGCGTGCGGGCTCGGCGGAGCGTACGTCGAGGACGCTCGAGAGACGGCCGCCATGACGCGCCCCGAAGCCCCCCGTGAGGAGCTCGATCTCGCCCACCGTCTCGTCGAGGAAGGTGCTGAACAGTCCCCCGAGATGGAACGGATTGTAGATCGGATACCCGTCGAGCAGGATCAGGTTCTGGTCGCTCTCGCCGCCGCGCACGTTGTAGCCCGACGAGAAGTCGTTGCGCGCGTTGACGCCGGGCAGCAGCTGCACGGTCCGCAGCACGTCGGGCTCACCGATCGCCGGCACGCCGCTCACCGCGCCCGGCGTGAGCGTCACGGTGCCGACGTTCGGCGCGAGCTCGAACCGGTCGCGCTCGGGTGGCCGCGCGCGGGCGCGCACCGCGCCGAGGGTGACCGGAGCGGCGGTGAGCCGGATGGTCACGTGCGTCGTCTCGCCGGCCCGCACGACGACCGGCACGTCGCGCTGGCGGTAGCGGAGGGCACGGGCCCGCAGCAGTTGGTCGCCCGCGGGCATGTCACCGAAGACGACCCGTCCACGGTCGTCCGTCAGCGCGCCCCGCTGGGTGCCGACGACGATCACCGTCACGCCGGGCTGCGGCTCGCTGGTGGAGTCGTCGACCACGGTGCCCTCGACGACGCCGCGTGGTGCCCCCTGGGCGGCGGCCGGACGTGCGAGCGCGGACGCCCATACGAGCGCTGCGAGCGCTAGGGGGGCGAGGGCGAGGAGGTGACGGAGGGTGTGCGGCGCGGACGGACGCGCGGGGGAGGGAGTGCGACGATACATTTCTGCGGGTCGGGTGTGGCACGTGATGCCACACTGATGAAGCTACTAGCCGGACCCAGGCGGCATCACCCGCCGTCACACTCGAGATGGCAGAACCCGCCTCCGTCGGTCTCTTCCTGGCGTTCAGCGCCGGGCTCCTGAGCTTTCTCTCGCCGTGCGTGCTCCCGCTCGTGCCGAGCTACCTGACCTTCGTGACGGGGGTGGGGCTCGACGACCTCGGGACCGCGCGGCGCTCGGCGCTCGTGCACGCGCTGCTGTTCGTGCTCGGCTTCACGTTGATCTTCGTCGCCCTCGGCGCGTCGGCGACGGTGCTCGGTCGGCTGCTCGGCGCGTACCGCATCTGGATCACGCGAGTCGGCGGCGCGCTCGTCGTGTTGTTCGGCCTCTATCTGCTCGGCGTCGTGCGCGTCGGCGCGTTCGACCGAGAGCGACGAATGCACCTGGCAAACAAGCCGGTCGGCTATCTCGGCACCGCGCTGGTGGGGGTCGCGTTCGGCGCGGGCTGGACGCCGTGTCTCGGCCCGATCCTCGGCGCGATCCTCACCTACACGGCGGCGACGGCGGACCTCTCGCGCGGGCTTCCGCTGCTGCTCGCGTACTCGGTTGGCCTGGCACTGCCGTTCCTGCTCGCCGCGGTTGCGGTCGAGCGGTTTCTCAGCGCGCTCACGCGGATGCGGCCGTACCTGGCGCGGGTGTCGCAGGTGAGCGGGGTGCTGCTGATCGTGGTCGGCGTGATGATGATGCTCGACTACTTCACGACGATCGGCGTGTACCTGCAGGCCGTGACGCCCGAGGCGATTCGCAGCCGGCTGTAAGGTGCGCGGGTGCGTTTCACACGGGCGCCAGTGCGCCCGTGTTTCGCGCGGAGGCGCGGAGGACTGCGCAGCGAGGCGCGGAGAGCTGCTGAACTGCTGAACTGCTGAACGGCAACAGCATTTCACGCGGAGGCGCGGAGCCGCGGAGGGGACCGAGCAAGACCGTGGCGCGAGACAGGCGTCGATGCCAACCCAAGAAGTGCCTTTAGTGGTTGGAGGGCCGGTGCGTCGCTTCATGGAGCGCGACCCCGAGAGCAGTTCTCTCCGCGCCTCCGCGCCTCCGCGTGAGATGTTGTTGCCGTTCACAGCGCCTGGATGCCGTATCGCCGCGATCAGGGGCGCATTGCGCTCCTCCGCGCCTCTCCGTTCCCTCCGCGCTTCCGCGTGAAACTCCGGCGCGCCAATGCCTCCTCACGGGAGCTCTGGCGCCGCCCGCGCTAACCGCCCGTCGCCGTGTCCTGCGATGCCAGCCACGCCCGCGACCTCCGCAGCAGCTCACCCACGGGCACGGGCTTGAGCAGCACCTCGCGACAGCCGGCCGCGCGACACCGCTCGATCACTTCGAGCTCGTCGCGCCCGGTGAGCGCGACGCTCACTCTGGGCAGCGCGCCGCGTGCCGCGAGCTGTGGCAGCACGTCGAGCCCGTCGCCGTCCGAGAGGCCGAGGTCGAGCAGCAGCAGATCGACCGGATCGCTCGCGGCCGCCGCGACGACGTCGACGATCGTGCCCGCCGTCGTGACCCGATGTCCCGTCTCCTCGAACAGGAGCCGCATCGCGTCGGCCACCAGCGCGTTGTCCTCGGCGACCAGCACGTGGGGCAGTGGGGTCACGCGCGTCAGGGGGCGACGATGTACGGGATCGTGAAGTAGAACCGGCTCCCCTGTCCGAGCTCGCTCTCGAGCCAGATGCGGCCGCCGTGCAGCTCGACGAGCTTGCGCGCGATCGTGAGCCCGAGCCCCGTGCCGTGGTGCTGGCGCGACGCGCTGGAGTCGACCTGCGCGAACTCGCGGAACACGAGATCGTGATGCTCCGCCGAGATGCCGATTCCCGTGTCGCCCACCTCGATCACGCACTCGTCGACGCCGTTCCGCGTCGTGCAGAACGCGCGCACCCACACCTTGCCACCCTGCGGCGTGAAGTCGATCGCGTTGCCGAGCAGGTTGCCGACGATGTGCGACACCTTCTCGCGATCCGCGTAGAGCGGCGCGAGGTCGTCCTGCACTTCGGTGGCGAGCGTGAGTCCCTTCTTGCTCACCAGCGACTCGTTCAAGGCGCTGAGCTGCGCCAGCACGTCGCCGAATGCGAACGTCGTTCGCGTGATCGTCAGCTGGTTCGCCGCGCCGCGTGCGTAGGTGAGGATCTCGCCCACCTGATCGAGCAGCTGGCGTCCGCCGTTGATGATTCCGGTGATGCTGTCGAGCTGTCGCTCGCTGAGCGGGCCGAGGATGCCGTCGCGCAGGATCTCGGCGTGCGTGATCACGGCGGTGAGCGGCGTGCGCAGGTCGTGCGAGATGTTCGCGAGGAACTGCGTCTTCAGCGAATCGCGCGCTTCGAGATCGGCGATATGCTGAAGAGCCTGCTTTAGCTGCGCCTCTAATGCCATCACGCGACCTTCGGCTGTCACCGGGTGCATGAGTGGCTGAGGCGCGGACGCATCCGCGCGGTTCATAGCTGTGAAGTCTACGTCAATGCGCCGTCGCTGCTAGTGCTGGCAATCACACTTGCCGGATCTTCCAACGCATCGTCCGCTTCCAGCGACTCCTCGAGCTGCTGGCGCTGCAGCAGCGCCGTGTAGCGCCCGCCTGCGGAGATGAGCGTCGCGTGGGTTCCGCGCTCGACGACTCGTCCCTCGTCGAGCACGATCACCTGATTCGCGTCGCGCACCGCGCTCACGCGATGTGATGCGATCACGGCCGTGCGGCCCGCGAGCGCGCCGCGCAAGCCGCGCAGGATCTCCGCTTCGGTGTGCGTGTCGACTGCCGAGAGCGCGTCGTCGAGCAGCACCAGCCGCGGTCGGCGCGCGAGGGCGCGCGCGAGCGCGAGGCGCTGCTTCTGACCACCAGAGAGGTTGATCCCACGCTCGCCGAGTACGGTGCCGTACCCATGCGGGAACGCGCGCACGGTCTCGTCGAGCTGCGCGACTTCTGCGGCCCAGCGATGCGCTTCGGCGTCGCGCTCGCCGATCTCGCGCGATTCCTCGCGCGCGCGCTCGTCGGTGCTCTCGTGCTCGACGAGCGGATGCGTCGCGTCACCGTAGGCGAGGTTCGCCGCGATGGTGTCGCTGAAGAGGAAGCTCTCCTGCGGCACGTAGCCGATCTCGGCGCGGAGCGTATCGAGCCAGATCGAACGCAGCGGCACGCCGTCGAGCAGGATCTCTCCCTCCTGTGGATCGGCGAGACGCGGGATGAGATCGATGAGCGCGCTCTTTCCGCTGCCCGTTGCGCCGACGACGGCGAGCGTCTCGCCCGCGCGCACGATGAACGAGACGTGCCGCAGCACCCAGCGCGGCTCAAGTCCTTCCGGCGTGGGAAAGTGAAAGCCGACGTCGCGAAATTCGAGCGTGCGTCCACCCGGCGTGGGCGGCAACGCGACCGGCGCTGCCGGCGAAACGATCTCCGGCTGCGCATCGAGCACGTCGAGCAGGCGCGCCATCGATGCGGCGCCGCGCTGGAAGAGGTTCACCACCCAGCCGAGCGCGATGAGCGGCCACGTGAGCATGCCGAGGTAGAAGCCGAACGCGACGAACGAGCCGACGCTGATCGTGCCGCGCACGGCGAGGCTGCCGCCGAATCCCAGCACCATCACGCCGCTCAGGCCACCGAGCAGCCCGAACATCGGATGCATGATGCCGTAGAGCCGCGCCAGGTGAACGTTCTTCTCGAGGTAGCGCGCGTTGAGCGCGGAGAAGCGGGCAATCTCGGCGCGCTCCTGCCGGTACGCGCGCACGACGCGCACGCCCGCGAAGTTCTCCTGCGCGAGGGTGGTGAGCGCGCTGAACTCCTCCTGCACCGCCTCGAAGCGGCGATGAATCGCGCCACCGAGCTTGATGGTGAAGAGCGGCAGCATGATCATCGGCAGGAGCGCGAGGCCCGTGAGCCGCGCATCGATGCGTAGCATGAACACGAGCGCGAAGGCGCCGCCGAAGATCGTGTTCGTGAGGTACATGATGGCCGGGCCCGCGGCCATGCGGACGGCGCTGAGGTCGTTCGTGAGCCGTGCCATCAGGTCTCCGGTCCGCATCCGGCCGAAGTAGGCACTATCCAGCCGGGTGAGGTGTACGAAGAGCGCCTGACGGAGGTCGTACTCGATGTAACGGCTCAGCCCGTTGAGCAGCTCGCGCATCCAGTAGCGGAGCGCGCCGCCAACCATGGCGACGGCGACGATGCCGGCCGCGATCGACCAGACCTCCCGAAGTGGCGCACCGGCTCGAAGATCGTCGATACCCATGCGGAGCAGCCACGGCACCACCGCGCCGAGCGCGGAGGAGACGATGACCAGCGCGAGCCCGCCGAAGAGGAGTCTCGGATACGGCCGATAATACGGAACGAGGCGTCGCAAGGCGGACGCGGCTGGCATGTGGCTTGCCACGCTACAATGATTTGCCTGACAGGTTCAAGTCGTTGAATTATCGCAGCTTCCCAACATCTCGCATGAAGCTGCGCCCCCTCATGGGAGGTCCCCGCATGATCAAGTATACCCGTCGCTTCGGCGCGCCGTTCGCGCTCGTCGCCGCGCTGTCATTTAGCGCGTGCACGGTCTCCGATAGCAAGAGCGACACCTCGCTCGCGCGCGACACCGCGCTGAACCGCGACCTCGAGCTGGCCAACCGCGACAGCGCGGTGCAGCCGCAGCTCAACGACGTTCCGGCCACGCCCGCGGCAGAGGCGCCAGCCCCGACGCCGATGCGGAC
>DATFOL010000390.1:0-2222 GCA_035265545.1 Gemmatimonadaceae bacterium
GCCGCGCCGACGAGCCAGTGCGACAGCATCGAGATCACGAACGAGACGATGACCGCGGTGCGTCCGTCGAGGAAGAAGAACGGCACCACCGGGATCAGCGCGCCGACGGCTGTGGCCGTGCCGGTGATCCATCCCTCGCGGAACGGGGAGGTGGCCGACTCCGAGATGCCGAGCTCCTCCTGCACCTGCTCGGCGAGCATGCGTTCCGGATCGGCCATCACCTGGGTCGCGATGCGATGGGCCGACTCGCGGTCCATCCCCTTCGCTTCGTAGATCAGCGCCAGCTCGTCGCGCTCGATCTCGGGCATCAGCGCGATCTCGTCGCGCTCCATCGCGATCTCGTGCGCGTACACCTCTCGCTCGCTCTGCGCCGCGAGGTAGCCGCTCGAGCCCATCGACAGCGCGTCGGCGATCAGACCGGCGACGCCGGCGACGATGACGTGGTGGTACGTCTCGGTCGTCGACACAGTGGCGCCGAGCACGCCGGCGACGAGACCGAAGTTCGCCGTGAGCCCGTCGTTGAAGCCGTACACGACATTGCGCAGGAAGCCGCCCGCACCGGTGCGATGCCACGGCTCGCCGCTACGGCCCGCGATGGTGTTGAGCGTCGTGGCGTGCTCGGCCGATTCCTTCGCCAGCGTGAGCGCCTCGTCGCGGCCGGCGACGCCGGTGCGCGTGGTGCGATGCATGTCGAGGTACGCCTTGACCTCGCGTCCCTCTTCGGCGAGCAGCATCGGAAGCAGGAAGCCCGGACCGAAGCGCCGGCCGAGGAAGGCGAGCAGGCGCGTGCGCGCGGTGGGGCGATGCGGGCCGAGCTGGCGGCCGTGCTGCGCGAGGAGCCCCTCCCACACCTCGACATGCCGGTCTTCGACCTCGGCGAGCCGCTGGTAGATGTCGCGCTTCTCTACATCGGGCTCGGACTGGGCGAGCTGGCGATAGAGGAACGCCGCGTCGGCCTCGTCCTGCCAGTGATGGGTGAACTCGTCGAGATCAGGAACGGAAGGGAGCTCGGCGCGCGTCGTCGTAGCCATGGCGGAAATATGACAGGTCGGCCCCCGTGGCGCGCGTCAATCGCGGCGGAAACCCTTTCCGAAGGCGCCCGTGTCTCAGGGTGTACCGACTCAACCGTATAGAGGAACCCATGAGACACCAACGACTGCTCGCGGCGGGCGCCGCGCTGATCGCGATGACAGCCCCCGCCGGCGCGCAGGTGCGCTCCGCGCCCGAGATCGCAAATCCCGATGGACGGACGTTCCTGTACGATCGCGACGAGAACCCGCGCGCCGTATTGGGGATCAACACGTCGTCCTCGGGAACACGCCGTGACACGCTCGGCGTGCTGATCACGTCGGTAGTGCGCGACGGGCCCGCCGAGAAGGCCGGACTGGAGGAAGGAAACCGGATCGCGGCGATCAACGGCGTGAGCCTCCGCGCCAACGCGGCCGATGTCGAGGACTACGAGAGCGCGGGCACGCTGTCGCGCCGGCTCGTGCGCGAGCTCGAGAAGGTCAAGCCGGGCGCCGAAGTGGAGCTGCGCGTGTACCGCGAGGGCCGCACCCAGAACATGCGCGTACGCACGGTGAGCTCCGATTCGCTGTTCAAGCGGGCGACGAGCTTCCGCCGCGTCTCGCGGAGCGAGATGGACGAGCGTCCTGCGCTCGGCATCGGGCTGGGAAGCACGGGCAGCCAGCGTGACACGCTCGGCGTGCTCGTGATGAGCGTACAGGACTCGAGTCCGGCCGGCCGCGCGGGATTGGAGGAGGGGAACCGCATCGCTGCGATCAACGGCGTGAACCTGCGCGTCGCGCGCGAGGACGCAGGCGATCCGAGTCTGGGTCATACGAAGGCGCAGCGTCTGATGCGCGAGGTCTCGCAGCTCAAGCCTGGCGAGAACGTCACGCTGCGGGTGTATGCGAACGGGCAGTATCGCGACGTGACGATGAAGGTCGCTCGCGCGGGCGACCTGCCGCGCTCGCGAGGAATGAACTTCTTCGGCGGCAATGAATTCTTCCCGGGCATGCCGGCGATGCCACCGATGCCGCCGATGCCACGCGGAACTCTCCGCACGATGCTCGACGGCGATCCGATCCATCTGGAGCTCGGCCCCGAGCTCGGCGAGAGCCTCGAGGGCGTACGCATGGAGCTGGACCGTCTGCGTCCCGAGCTCGAGGCAGTCCGCGCGAGCGTGCCGCGGATGCTGGAGCGGGTGAAGGTCCCGGGAG
>DATFOL010000391.1:0-3959 GCA_035265545.1 Gemmatimonadaceae bacterium
ATCCTGCTCGGCTCGTTCGGCTGGTTCTTCATGTGGTTCCTCCTCTTCATCAAGCAGCTGCCCGTGATGGCGCTCGCCGAGATCAAGGAGATCATCCCCCCGAAGATGCGGCGGCCGGTTGACCCTGCCACGCGTGACCACGATCTCGACACGCTGACGCTCGATCCCATCAACACCGCGGGAGACGACTGATGCAGGGTGTGATTGGAGCCTTCTCGGAGCTCGACTCGGCCGTGCATGCGATCGAGGACTTGCGGAAGGAGAACTTCAGCGACCTGACCGTGTACACACCGACGCCGCGCCACGAGCTCGAGCACGCACTCGGGACGCCGAACAGTCCCGTGCGCCGCTTCACCCTCATCGGTGGCCTGCTCGGCGTGACGTTCGGGTACTGGGTGGCGATCTGGATCTCTGACTACTGGCCGCTCGTCGTCGGTGGGAAGCCGGTCGCGAGTTGGGTGCCCTACACGATCATCGGCTTCGAGCTGATGGTGCTGATCGGATCGCTGTCGACCGTATTCGGGATGTTCGCCGTGTCGCGTCTGCCGCGGCTCACGCTCACCGTCGGCTACGACGGCCGGTTCAGCCATGGCGACTACGGCGTGTGGGTCCCGACGGGCCCCGACCGCGCCGGCCAGGCGGCCGACGTGCTGCGCCGCCACGGCGCGGTGGAGGTGCGGAGTGAGCGCTGACCGGAGGTCGCGCGCTCGGCGCGCAGGCGCGCTCGCGCTGACCGTCGCGCTCACGGCGTGCTCCTGGTTCACGGATTTCAAGGTGCAGCCGAAGTACGATCCGTGGGAGTCACCGAACGACTCGATCCCCATGCGTGGCAACCCGCAAAACTCGGTGTCGGTCTACGGCTCGTTCGCGCCCGGCTACGCCGTCTCGCGCACGGCGATGCCCGCGACCGTCGACTCGATGTCGGGGATCGCCAACCCGATCCCGGCCGACGCGCGCTCCCTGATGAACGGCCGCAAGTACTATCAGATCAATTGCGCGGTCTGCCACGGCGTGTCGGGCAAGGGGTTCGCCGAGGCGCCCGTGACGAAGTACGGCATCTATGCTCCGCCAGTGGCCTCCGCCACCGCGCTCACGCTGAGCGACGGATACATCTGGGGGATCATCCGCAATGGCCGCGGTGGCATGCCGGCGTACAATCGCATCGAGGAGCTCGATCGCTGGGACGTCGTCAACTACGTGCGCGGCTTGCAGGGCCGGTACGCGGTCGAGGCGAGTCCGGTCGGCCTTCCCGGTGAGGGCGGCGACAAGGTTCCGGGGTACTCGCAGATGGGACCGACTCGCCCATCCCCGTACTACCTGCGCGCGGGGTCACAGGCGGGGCCAACCGGCGCCAGCGTCGGACAACCGGCCGACTCCGCCGCGCGACCTGTTGCCGACTCCGCGACGCGACCCGTCGCCGACTCGGCTGCGTCGACGCGTCGTGACAGTAACGTGGCGGCGCCCAGCACGACGCGCGACGCTACGCCACCCGGTGCTCCTCAGCCGCAACCGACGACAACACCTAATCCCGGAGGTGCGCGATGAGCCTGCACCCCGTGCAGGTCCCGACGCGCGAGGAGCTGGTCGCGACGTACAGCAAGCCGCTCCCGAAGGCGCTCGGCACCCTTGCGCTCGTGCTGTCGGTGCTGGGCGCGCTCGTCTTCGTGATCGGGCTGTTCGTCGCGCCTGATCGCGCGTGGCGCGCCTACCACGTGAACTGGCTGTACTTCACGGCGCTGTCGTCCGCCGGCGTCATGTTCGTGGCGGTGCAGCGCATCACCACGGCGCGCTGGTCCCGTCCGATCGTGCGGCTGCTCGAGGGCTACGTCGCGTTCCTCCCGGTCGCGTTCCTGCTGCTCCTGCTCAGCATCTTCCTCGGAAAGGGTTTCATCTTCCCCTGGACCCACGAGCGGCCACCCGTCGCCGAGAAGGTGCTCTACTTCAACGGCGCCTTCCTCACGGCCCGGGCGCTGCTCTCGTTCGGAATCATCACGCTGCTCTCGCTCGTGTACATCTACACGTCGGTGCGGCTCGACGTGGGACTGCTCCCGGACTGGGGCGCCAAGTGGGCGGCGGGGCTCCGAGCGCGGATGCGCACCGGCTTCGGCGAGGAGCGGCGCGAGCTTCACAGCACGCACTCGCTGCAGGGCAAGCTCGCGGTCTTTCTCGCGCTCGCGTTCGGGTATGGGTGGACGCTTCTCGCGTTCGACCTGTCGATGGGACTGTCGCTCCACTTCCAGAGCACGTTGTACGGCTGGTGGTTCTTCATGGGCGGGTGGCTCTGCTCCCTCACGCTCTTCACGCTGCTCGTGATGGCGTGGCGTCGGTACCTTGGCGCCGAGGGAATCATCGGCGAGAACCACTTCCACGATCTCGGGAAGCTCTGCTTCGCATTCACCGCGTTCTGGGGCTACCTCACGTTCGGTCAGTACCTCGTCATCTGGTACGGCAACATGGGCGAGGAGACGCACTGGGCGCGGCTGCGGCTGATGGCGCCGTGGGTGCGATTCAGCGTGTCGGCCGTCATCTTGGTCTTCTTCGTCCCGTTCTTCGGTCTGCTTTCTCGCGCCGCGAAGGTCTATCGCCCCACGCTCGCCCTGTTCACCGTGATCAGCCTCGTCGGGATGTGGCTGGTGCGGTATCTCGAGGTGTACCCGTCGCTCTACGGCGTCGCACCCTCGAATCCGTTCGGCGTCTTCGAGATAGGGGTGACGCTCGGATTCCTCGGTATCTGGGCGAGCTGCTACCTGGCGTTCATGAACGCGTTCCCGCGCGTGCGTGCGGTGCTGATGACTTCACCGTATCGCGACGAAGTGCAGGTCCCGGTGAACCCCGAGACGATGGAGCCGTTGCCGGCGCACGAGTGACGCGGTCAGGCTGACGCGGTTGTGCGACGCGGCTCGTCAGTTGACGGTTTATCGGTTCTCGGCCGGCCTCGGGAAGCTTCCCGAGGCCGGCCGTCTACTGAGAAGCCGAAGCACCGACGAACAGCGCACGGCGCTCCGCGCCGCGCGCTACCTCACCATCTCCCTCAGCGCCGCCAGCGGCATCACGCCGCTCTGCCGTCGCAGCTCGCGGCCGTTGCGGAACACGATCACGGTCGGGATGCCGCGAATCTGGTAGCGCGCGGCCACCTTCTGGGCGGCGTCCGTGTCGAGCTTCGCGACGAGCGCCTGGCCGGCGGTGGTTCGCGCCAGCTCGTCGACGGCGGGCGCCATCATGCGGCAGGGGCCGCACCAGTCCGCGTAGAAGTCTACGAGCACGGGGAGCGTCGTCTCCTGGATGACCCGGTCGAACGTCGCATCGCTCAGGAGCACAGGATGCTCCAGATGAAGCGGCGCGGAGCACACGCCGCACTTCGGACCGTCCGTCATGCGCCGCGCGGCGATCCGGTTCCAGCGTCCGCACGCGGCGCAGGGCAGGGTCACGTGTCGCGATTCTTTGCTGGTGTCCTGGGCGAGTGCCATGATCGCTTCTCCATGCGGTCGACGACGGTTAGTTTTCGGCTGGTGCAAGATTCGGGGCGTTAGCTCAGTTGGGAGAGCGCCTGCTTTGCAAGCAGGAGGTCATCGGTTCGATCCCGATACGCTCCATGGAGAATCGTTCAGTGCTACGCGAGTGCGAGGTCTCCACTGCTCTGCGCCTCGGAAGCGCGCGAAGCGATACTCTGGAGGGCTGGTTACCGCGCTGCGACTTCATTGTCGAGCGCGGTTTTCGTTTGGAGATCACTTGTCTCGTGGTCGCTCGTTCGACGTCGTGCGCTGTGGCGCTCACGAATTCATTGGCCGGAATGCCGATCGCCAGGGCCGACCGCCAGGGCCACTGCTCACCGACCTCGTGCTGGACCTCACGCCGCGGCACCAGGTTGCGAGTCAGCTGACCCCGTCGCTTCGCCATGAAAGCGCAGGCTCTCACGCAAAGCAGGACTCAGCAGGGGAAGGAACAGGCGGGACGTCGCC
>DATFOL010000392.1:0-6242 GCA_035265545.1 Gemmatimonadaceae bacterium
GTCGCCGTCTCGTTCTGATCGAATCCCTCGAACAGTGCGCTCTCGATCGTGGGTCGGATCTCGGCCCGCCCGTACTCGCGGCGGCCCCCGCGAATGACCTCGCCACCCAGGACATGAGCCATGAGCTGCATGCCGTAGCACACGCCGAGCACCGGCGCCACGTCGAAGAGCACAGGGTCGGCGGTCGGGACGTTCTCGGCGTAGACGGAATTCGGTCCGCCACTCAGGATGATGCCGGTCGGTTTCCATTCCCGGATCCAGTCGATCGTTCGCGTCGGCGGGTGGATCTCGGAGTAGACGCGCGCCTCGCGGACACGTCGGGCGATGAGTTGAGTGTACTGCGATCCGTAGTCGATGATGAGGATCCGGCTGGCAGCCGTCATGTCGTCCAGTGCGCTGGGTCGAGAGAGAGGAACTCCACCTGCTTCGTATCGAGATCGAGGATCGCCGCCTTGGGCGTTCCGTAAAGCCAGCCGCACGCTTCGCCGGGATTCACGATCAGCGTGTCGCCACGGTGCTTCATCTCCTGCTGATGCGTGAACCCATGGACGACGATGCTGTGCCCCTCGATGCTGCGTGGCTGCACGTCGCCGATATCGTGTACGACGAGGATGCGCTGCTCGGACAGCTCGAAGCTGTGCGGACCCTCGAAGAGCTCCGCGCCGAATCCAGCCGTCGCCTTGGCCAGCAGCCCCTGGGTGTCGCCGTCGTTCTTGCCGAACACCCCGGCGAGCGACATGCTCGCCTCCTCGATCGGACGCAGCGAGAAGGGTGCGCAGTAGTCGCCCGCATGGATGAGCATCGCCACTCCGGCCTCCTGCATCACACGAACGAACTCCGCGATCACCGGCATTCGGTCGTGAGTGTCCGCCATCAGGCCGATGCGCATCAGGCTGTCCTCCAGTCGGGGTCCGCTGCCTCGAGATGCACCAGATCCTCGTAGCGCTCGCGCGCCGTAACGACCGCGAAGCGCTCACCGTCGACGAGCACCTCGGCACCGCGGGGGCGCGTATTGTAGTTCGACGCCATCACGTAGCCGTAGGCGCCCACGTCGTGCACGGCGAGGAGATCGCCGGCGGCGGCGTCATCCATCTCGCGACCGAGCGCGAGGAAGTCACCGCTCTCGCAGATCGGCCCCACGACGTCGGCGGTCATCCCCGCTCCGTTCGGCTGCACGGACTCGATGCGGTGGTACGCGTCGTAATGCGACGGGCGGATGAGCTCCGTCATCCCGGCGTCGCACACCAGGAAGTCACGCCCACCGCTGTGCTTCCGGTAGAGCACGCGCGTGAGCAGCATCCCGGCGTTGCCGACGATGAAACGGCCCGGCTCCATGAGCAGCGTGAGACCCGTCGGCTTGACACGAGCCACGAGCGCCCGGGCGAATCGGCCCAGGTCGGGGCTGACCTCGTCGGAGTACGACACCCCGAGCCCGCCACCGATGTCGAGGTAGCGGAGGGTATCGATGCCTTCGTGGCGGATGGCATCCAACAGACCGGTCAAGCGCTCGACACCGTCGACGTACGGGTCGACGCGAAAGAGCTGCGAGCCGATGTGCATGTCGAGTCCGAGGAGCTCGACGTGCGGCAACGCCGCCGCGACACGCGCGACCTCGAGGACCTCGTCGAACGGGATGCCGAACTTCGCGCCGCGCTCTCCGGTCTTGATGTACCGGTGAGAGCTGTCGACGGTGACTTCGGGATTCACCCGCAGGCCCACGCGCGCGGTCGTGCCTACCTCGGCGGCGATCCGCTCGATGGCGTGAACCTCGGCTTCCGACTCCACATTGATCAGCGAGACGTCGGCCAGAAGCGCCTCGCGCAGCTCGCGCTCCGTCTTCCCCACCCCGCCGAAGACGATGTCCTCGCCGCGGAAGCCGACGCGAAGCGCACGATACAGCTCACCACCGGACACGATGTCCACCCCGGCCCCGAGCTCTCGCAGGAGCCCGAGAATGCCGGCGTTCGAGTTCGCCTTGAGCGTGTAGTGGATGCGGTGTGGAAGCTCCACCACTGCCGCGTCCAGACGCGTGTACCGGTCCCGGATCATCGCGGCACTATAGACGTACGTCGGCGTGCCGACCTCGCTCGCGATGCGCTCGAGCGAGACGCCCTCGCACGCGAGGGCGCCGTCGATACGCGCGAACCCCGAGGTCAGTACGCCTTCGCCCATAGAGCCTCGACGGTGGCCGGCCGGCCGCACTTGAGGCAGGTCGTCGGTTCGTCCGCCGAACGGAACTCCTCGTCCGGCAGGCACCGGATCGTCGCCTTGGTGTCCTCCTTGATCTGCGCCTCGCAGGCACCGTCGCCGCACCAACCGGCGTAGACGAAGCCACCGGCACCGGCCATCAGCTCGCGGAAGCGGTCGTACGAGATGCGCTCGCGCACGCTGTTCGCCTCGCGGCGGTCCAGTGCGGCGGCGAGCATGTCGCGCTGAATCGCTGACAGCGTGTCGGACACGTCCTCACCGATCGTCCCGAGCGAGATCGGCCGCTTCTCGCGTGTATCCCGCCTCACGAGCACACCCTGATTGCTCGCCAGATCGCGCGGGCCGAGCTCGAGGCGCAACGGTATGCCGCGGAGCTCCCACTCGTAATACTTCGCGCCGGGCTTCATCCCGTCGCGCGCGTCGATGTGCACGCGAATGCGCTCGGTACCGCGGCCCGCCCATTCTGCCAGCGAGGCGACGATGCGGTGCGCCGCCTCGAGCACCTTCGAGCGCTCCTCGTCGTTCCGGTAGATCGGCACGATCACCAGCTCGATCGGCGCGAGCAGCGGAGGCACCCGCAGTCCGATGTCGTCGCCGTGCGTCATCACGAGGCCGCCGACCATGCGCGTCGAGACGCCCCAGCTGGTGTTCCAGGCGTGCTCGGTGCTCCCGCTCTCGGACTGGAAGGTGAGATCGAACGCCTTGGCGAAGTTCTGCCCGAGGTTGTGGGAGGTGCCCGCCTGCAGCGCGCGGTTGTCCTGCATCATCGCTTCACATGAATACGTGCGAAGCGCGCCGGCGAACCGCTCGGCGTCCGTCTTCTGTCCCGTGACCACCGGCATCGCGATGTAGCCTTCCATGAAGTCGCGGTACACGCCGAGCATGCGCCGCGCCTCCTCCTCCGCCTCGTCATGCGTGACGTGGGCCGTATGGCCTTCCTGCCAGAGGAATTCCGTCGTGCGCAGGAAGAGCCTCGTGCGCATCTCCCAGCGGACGACGTTCGCCCACTGGTTCATCAGGATGGGAAGGTCGCGATAGCTCTGCACCCACTTCGCGAACATCGAATAGATGATCGTCTCCGAGGTGGGACGAACGACGAGCGGCTCCTCGAGCTGCTTGCCGCCACCGTGCGTGACGACCGCCGCTTCCGGCGCGAAGCCTTCGACGTGCTGTGCCTCCTTGCGGAGAAACGACTCGGGGATGAACAGCGGGAAGTAGGCGTTCTGGTGTCCCGTCGCCTTGAACATGTCGTCGAGCTGCCGCTGCATCCGCTCCCAGATGCCGTAGCCATTCGGCCGAATGACCATGCAGCCGCGCACGGGCGAGTAGTCGGCGAGCTCGCTCCGCAGCACGACCTCGTTGTACCACGCGCTGAAATCCTCGGCGCGAGTCGTGAGCTTCTTGTCGTCAGCCATTCGTGCCGTCGTTCGAGAGAGTTACGAATTCCCGTGCGCCGCTCGCCTGCGCGGCTTTCTTCTGCTTGCTCAGCGACTGATCGCGCAGGGCGTACTCCACCGCGTGCCCCTCGGTCCGCAGCCGCGCAGCCTCACGCATGATGCGATCGAGGGGAACGCCATCGTCGCCGGAGACCCAGTAGTCCGCGCGAGTATCCGCCGGCCGCATCAGACCCTTCGACCGCAGCAGCTCACCGAGCACCACGTCGCCCATGCCGAAGCCGAGCGCGGGAAGGTCCGCCCCGCCGAGTGACTGCAGGAGCGTGTCGTAGCGCCCGCCCCCGCAGATGGCGCGGAACTCGCCCGATCGATCGAACAGCTCGAAGACGATTCCGGTGTAGTAGGCCAGCCCGCGCACGATCGAGAGGTCCAGGCGAAGCCAGGAGGCGTCGCCGCCGAGCAACGCGGGGACGTACCGCAGGAACGCTCCGAACTCCTCCACGATCGTCGCCGACGGGGTCGAGGAGAGGGCCGACACGATCTCGTCGAAGCCGACGTCGGCAATCGCCACGACGCGCTCGATGGCGGATGCCGGCACGCCGAGCGCGGTCAGCTTCTCGGCGGAGACCGCCGGCGGCTGCCGCTCGAGCTTGTCGATCACCCCGTAGACATCGGTGACCGCGTCCGGCGGCACGCCGAGCGATTCGAGATACGCCTGGAGGATCCGCCGGTCCGACACTCGAACGACCACGTCGCTCGCCGTCAGACCGAACGCACGCATCATGTCCACGGCGCACGCCACCAGCTCGGCGTCGGCCGCGACTTCCACGGCACCGAAGATGTCCACATTGAGCTGGTAGTGCTCGCGAAGTCGACCCTTCTGCTGCCGCTCGTAGCGGAAGAGCTGTGGCATCGAGAACCAGCGGACCGGCTTCCGAAGGGCGTTCGCGCGGGCGGCGACCATCCGCGCGACGGTCGGCGTCATCTCCGGCCGCAGCGCGACGTCCCGGCCACCCTTGTCCACGAAGTTATAGAGCTGCCCGACGATCTCCTCGCCGCTCTTTCGCGTGTACAGCTCCAGCGGCTCGAGCGGCGGCCCGTCGTACTCCACGAAGGCGTAGCGGCGGGCCACCTCCCGCCACGTCGCCATGATGAAAGCGCGCTCGGACAGCTCCTGCGGATAGAAATCCCGAAAGCCGGGGAGGGCGCCCTTGAACATTCAACTAAGCTACCCAGAGAGCGGAGACACCTGCAAGCGCGCCATCGCGTCGCCGACGGTGTGGAAGGAGCCCGTGACGAGCGTTCGCGCGCCAGTCGCCGACGCGATCTTGAGCGCTTGGTCGAAATCCTCGATCGCGACGACGTCGACTCCGAGCGATTCGGCGAACCGCGCGGCCGCCCGCAGAGGCCATCGACGACTCACCGGTGCCGAAGGTGCGTCCGTCAGGACGAAACGCGATGCGACCGGCCGGAGCGCCTCGAGCATCGCGCGCCAGTCCTTGTCGGCGAGGACGCAGAGCAGGACGGCGAGGGGAGCCCCGCCATTTACCGACGACAGCGTCGTCGCGAGCGTTCGCGCACCGTCCGCGTTGTGGGCCACGTCGAAGATCCAGCGTCCGACTCGCTGAAATCGCCCCGGCAGGCGGATCGAGGGTGCGGCGGCCGCGGCGGCGTCCAGTGTCGTCGCGAAGGGCGGCCCCGCGGCATCGAGCAGAGTCAGGGCGAAAGCGAAGTTCGATGCCTGATGACGTCCCGGAAGCGGCGTACGAACTCGCTGCTGCCCGCCAAGCGCCTCGAGCGTGAACTCGGTGCCCTCCGCATCCACGACGATGTCGTCGATACGCGTTTCCTCGCGCACGAGGCGTACGGTGGTCGCGCCGGTCTCTCGTGCCGACGTGGCGAGCCACGACGCGACCTCGGGCGAGGGCTCCCCGATCACCGCGGGCGCTCCCGATTTGAAGATTCCCGCCTTCTCGCGTGCGATCGACTGCAGCGTGGGGCCGAGGTACTCCATGTGATCGTAGCCAATCGACGTGACTCCCGCCGCGATCGGTCGGACGACGTTGGTGGAGTCGAGACGCCCTCCGAGGCCGGTCTCGATCAGCGAGACGTCCGCCCGCTCGCTCGCGAAGTGGAGGAACGCCATCGCGGTCGTGGCCTCGAAGAACGATGCCTCGAGCCGCTCGATGGCTGGCGTCCATCGCTCGATGAACGCGACCACGTCGTCCGCCGAGATGGGCCCTCCCCCGACGACGATGCGCTCCCGAAAGTCGACCAGATGCGGTGAGGTGTAGCGCGCCACGCGCAGCCCCTTCGCCGCCAGGATCGCCTCCGCGCTCGCGATCGAGCTCCCCTTTCCGTTGGTGCCCGCGATGTGCAGCGTGGGGATCGCGAGATGGGGATCGCCCATCTCGCCGAGGAGCGCGCGCGTACGTTCCAGTCCGAACTTGAACGCGCCCGTCGTGCGCGCGAACAGGTAGTCGAGGGCGTGTCGGTAGTCGCTCAGGGCGACGTCCACCCCGACGCCGCGGGCTTGCCGCTCATGTGACGCAGCAGCTGACTCACGGTCTGCTTGAGGTCGCGCCGATGCACGACCTGATCGAGCATGCCGTGGTCGAGCAGGAACTCGGCGGTCTGGAA
>DATFOL010000393.1:0-11261 GCA_035265545.1 Gemmatimonadaceae bacterium
CGCCTGCCGCGGCTCGAACTTGGCGCGCAGCTCGTGCACCTCGTCGATCCACCGCTGAAGCGTCTCGGGCTCCTCGCGCTGCTCGGGGACCGCCTCGATCAGCGCGCGCAGCGCGGCCCGCGCGTCGCCGACGATCCCCACCGTCACCTGCACCAGCTTCCCGATCTCCGACGGATCCACGTCGACGTGGATGATCTTCGCGTGCGGCGCGAACGTCGCCGCCTTGCCGGTGACGCGGTCGTCGAACCGGCTGCCGACGTTCAACAGAACATCACACCGCTGAATTGCGCGATTCACGTGTACCCAGCCGTGCATGCCGGGCATGCCGAGGCTGAGCGGATGATCCTGCGGGAAGGCGCCGAGCCCGTGCAGCGTCGTGATCACGGGAATTCCCGTGCGCTCGGCGAAGGCGATCAGCTCCGCCGTCGCCCCCGACTGGATCACGCCGTTGCCGACGAGCAGCAGCGGACGCTCGGCGTGCGCGAGCAGCTCGGCCGCGGCGTGCACCGGCGCGGGATCGATCTCGGCGACGCGATGGTCGACGTAGCCCTCGAGGTCGAGCTCGACGTCCCAGTTCGGGACGACGCTCGCCTGCTGTGCATCCTTCGTCACGTCGACGAGGACGGGACCCGGACGGCCGGTGCCGGCGATGTAGAACGCCTCGGCGATGGCGCGCGGAATGTCGCGCGGATCGCGCACGAGGTAGCTGTGCTTCGTGATCGGGACGGTGATCCCGATGATGTCCGTCTCCTGGAACGCGTCGGTGCCGAGCAGCGCGCTCGGCACCTGGCCCGTGAGCGCGACCATCGGCGTCGAGTCCATCCACGCGTCGGCGATCGGCGTGACGAGGTTCGTCGCGCCAGGTCCGCTCGTGCCGACGCACACGCCCACGCGTCCGGTGGCGCGCGCGTAGCCCTCGGCCGCGTGGCCGGCGCCCTGCTCGTGGCGGCAGAGCACGTGGTGGAGCTGGTCGGCGTACTCGGGGAGCGCGTGGTAGAACGGCATGATCGCGCCGCCCGGGATGCCGAAGATGGTGTCGACGCCCTGGCGGAGCAGCGCTTCGCAGAGGATCTGGGCTCCGGTGCGCAGCGCGGGATCGCGCGGTGCGGCGGTCGCGGGCTGCGCGCCGCTACTGGCGCCTGGAGTGGTGCTGCTCGTCGTGCTCGTGGTGGACATGGTGCTCATCCTCCTGCGGCCAGAACGGCTTCCTGTCGCGCGTCCTCGCGCGATGCGCCGTCGGGCGCGGTGTGCTTGCCATTGCCTGCGTGCGACGCGGGGATCGATGTCGGCTTCTGATAGACCGCGACCGGGACCGCGGGCACGCCGAGCACCGCGCCCGTGTTCGCGCTCGTGACGAGCTGCGCGTATCGGGCGAGCCAGCCTTTCGTGAACTTCGGTGCCGGCGGATGCCACTGGGTGCGGCGGATCTCCAGCTCCTCGGCGGTCACCTCGACGTCGAGCTTCCGCGCGGCGAGGTCGATCGCGATGATGTCGCCCTCGCGGAGCAGGCCGATCGGGCCGCCCTCGGCCGCTTCCGGCGAGACGTGGCCGATGCACAGGCCGCGCGTGCCGCCGGAGAAGCGTCCGTCGGTGATCAGCGCGACGCTCTCGCCGATCGGCATCCCCTTCAATAGAGACGTGAGCGCGAGCATCTCGCGCATCCCCGGTCCGCCGCGCGGCCCCTCGTTGCGCACGACGATCACGTCGCCGGCGTGAATCTCACCGGCGATCGCGGCGTCGTGTGCCGACTCCTCGCTGTCGAACACGCGAGCCGGTCCGCGGAAGGTCATCTCGTGCTGCGACACCGCGCCGACCTTGATCACCCCGCCGAGCGGGGCGAGTGAGCCGAAGAGCACGCAGAGCGCACCGCGGTCGGAGTGCGGGTTGTCGAGCGGGCGGATGCAGTCGGGATTCGTGTTCTCGACGCCCTGCAGCTGCTCACCGAGCGTCATGCCACTCACCATCGGCGCCTCGAGATCGAGGATGCCGGGCCGCTTCGCCAGCTCGGCAAGAATGGCGGGAATGCCGCCCGCGGCGCCGACGTCCTGCATGTGCCACTGCCGGTTGCCGTCGTACGCCGGCGAGATCTTCGCCAGGTGCGGGGTGCGCTCGGCCACTTCGTTGAAGCGGGCGAGCGGGTAGTCCACCTCGGCTTCGTTGGCGAGCGCGAGGACGTGGAGCACGGTGTTCGTCGAGCCGCCCATCGCGACGTCGAGCGCGACGGCGTTGTCGATCGAGCGCGCGGTGACGATGTCGCGGAAGGTCTTCCCCTCCTTCACGAGCTCGAGGAGGCGCGTCGCCGCGCGCTTCGCCAGCTCGTGGCGCTGGGGCGACGTGGCGAGGATCGATCCGTTGCCGGGCAGCGCGAGGCCGATCGCCTCGCAGAGGCAGTTCATCGAGTTGGCGGTGAACATGCCCGAGCAGGAGCCGCAGGTCGGGCAGGAGAGCCGCTCGAGCTCGAGCAGGCGCTCGTCGGTGATCTGCCCCGAAGCGCGCTGTCCCACCCCCTCGAACACCGAGATCAGGTCGAGCGACTTGCCGTTCGTGTCGCGCCCCGCCTCCATCGGCCCGCCGGAGACGAAGATCGTCGGCACGTTGGCGCGCGCGGCGCCCATGAGCATGCCGGGGACGATCTTGTCGCAGTTCGGGATGCAGATCAGCGCGTCGAAGCAGTGCGCGCGCACCATCGTCTCCACCGAGTCGGCAATGATCTCGCGCGAGGGGAGGGAGAAGTGCATCCCCTCGTGCCCCATGACGATCCCGTCGTCGACCCCGATGGTGTTGAACTCGAACGGGATCCCGCCCGCGGCGCGGATCGCGTCCTTCACCACCTTCCCGAACGCCTGCAGGTGGACGTGGCCGGGGATGATGTCCACGTACGAGTTGCAGACGGCGACGAACGGCCGGTCCCACTCGCCGTCCTTCACCTGTCCGGTGGCGCGGAGCAGGCTTCGGTGTGGCGCGCGCTCGATGCCGCGCTTGATGGTGTCCGAACGCATGGTGTGGCGGTGAGAGTGGAGACGAAAAAGCCCGTCCTGGTCAGGGACGGGCCGCGCGGCTGATCCAGAAGCTCGCGTCCCCTCCCCGTCGTGCTGGGGCGAGAGGTCGCGGAGTGTGCTGCTACGCCGGCTGTCCCTCTCGCACGCCAATAAGCCCCGTAAGCGATACGAGGGCTACGACGATGAGGCCGAGAGAGGCAACGCGGGACTGGATCACGGATTCTGTCAGCTGGGTCCGGTTCCGAATGTGGGCCGGATGGTCCATCTACTATAGGACGGGCCGGGGGGGATTGGCAAGTGTCGATGGTCGCTCGGCTTGGGCGCGCCGGTCGGCAACTCGTGACGTCGCTCCTGACGGACTGGTCCGAGAGATATGAGACGCCTCCCTCACCTCGCTCTCACCTGCGTCGCGCTCGTGGGCGCGATCTCCTCCCCGGCAGCCGCCCAGGCGCCTCGGGCCGACGTGCTGCGAGTGCTCCGGTTTCACCCTTCCGCCCTCGCCGAGCCGCTCGACTCGATCGTCGTCGCGTTCGACCACCCTGTCGCACCGCAGCTCGATCGATCGGTCGATCCGGTGACGGTGGTGCGGATGGATCCGGCCGTTCGCACGATCGCCTACTGGCGCGATCCGAGCACGATCGTCGTCCGCTTCACCGAGCCGCTTCCCTACGACGCGCGCTACCGGGTGACGCTCGCGCCCGCGCTCCGGAGCGAGGCGGGGGTCGCGCTCGCGGCGGAGCAGGCACGCGAGATTCGCGTGCGGCCCGCGCGCGTGCTTGGGCTCGTGCCCTCGAGCGTGCGTGGGGTGGCCGACTCGCTGCAGCGACCGCTCGCGCTCTACGAGGCGACCATCCCGCTCGGTGCGCTGAGTGGACGCCTCGTCGTCGGCGGCGATCCTCACTGCAGAGCGACGCCGCCGATCGCGTTGGTGCCGGACAGTATCCGGCGCGTCCAGGCTACAGGTCCCGAGAGCACCGTCGTCGCGAGCTCGCGTCGCGACGTTCGGCTCGACACGATGCGACGTGTGGTGCGCTTCGTCGCGGCGCGCGCCGTGCCGGGCGGCTGTTATGCGAGCGCGCAGGTCACGTCGCAGGTGGACGGACCGCTGCGCGAGATGAGCTCGTTCCTCGTGCTGCCGGCGTTCGCCCTGGTCAACGCCGGCTGCTGGGGCGACCCGTGCGAGCGCGACTACCTGGGGGTGGCGTTCACGCGTCCGGTGCTCGGCGCGCAAGTGCTGAAGTACGTCCGCGTGAACGGCGTCGCCCCGCGGTTACAGGGGAACAGCAATGCGCCCAGGCTCGCGTTTCCCGGCTGGATGTTTCAGCAGGAGATCGAGCCGGGGCGCGAGGTCGTGATCACGATCGACGGCGCGATCCAGGACGTCACCGGGCGGGCGCTCGGCGCAAACGTTCGCCGAGTGCTCACGGGGAGGCACACCCGCCCCACCGTCGAGTTCACCACGGGCAGGGTGATCGTTCCACGCGACATCGAGACGCTGTTTGCCCTGCAGCACGTCAACACGGACTCGATCGTCGTCACCATCGGCCGGGTGGCCGACTCGCTCCGCGTGAGGATGCTCACGGGCCAGTGGTATCCGTACTCGCGGCAACAGCCACGCATGGAGCCCGACTCCATCGTGCGGATCGCGGCCACGTCCACCTCCGTACCACGCGATAGCGGGGCAGTGTTCCTCGTGCCGGCGAGCTGGATCCCGCGCGCCTGGCGCGACGAGCCCCTGCTGCTGCTGCGAGCATGGCCGAGACATCCCGCCCCGGGCACGCGTCCCGACCAGTGGCCGTGGTCACCCTACGCCGTGATCGAGCGCACCAACCTCGCCGCGCACATGCTGTCCGGTGCGGGACGACTCGACGTATGGGTCACCTCGTTGCGCGGGGCCGCTCCCGTCGCCGGCGCGAAGGTGCGCCTCCTCGCCGACGGGAGCCGCGAGATCGCCGCCGGATCGACGGACGATCTCGGTCGCACACGGCTGAAGTACTCGCGGCCCGCGGCCGCGGGCTGGGAGCGTGGCGCGCTGGTCGAGATATCGGCGCACAGTGAGAGGCTGCTGTTTGCGTTCCCTGGCACCCGGTCGCTCGCGTACGAGGAGAATGACGGCGGGTACGCCTACGGCACCCATGAAGGTGGCGAGCTGCCTGATGGGCGCTCGCTCCACGCCGTCGCATTCGCGGACCGCGACATCTACCGGCCTGGGGAGCGCATCCATCTGAAAGGCATGGTACGCACGTCGCGCGGCGAGTCGGGGTTCGAGACTCCCTCAGGCGACTCCGTGCGCTGGACGCTTTCGAGCATCGGCGACGATGGTGCGCTCGATCGGATCGGGCGCACGCCCGCGGTGCTCGGCGCCTTCGGCACCACGGACACAGGGTTCGAGGTTCCGCGCACCGCGGCACTCGGCAACTACATGGCGACGCTGTCCTATCGCGCCGATTCGACGTGGCGCGTCGCGGCAGAGAGGATCGTGCGGGTCGCCGAGTACCGGCCCGTGGAGTTCGAGGTCGCGCTCGACGCGGATACCAGTGTCATGCTCTTCGCGGGCGACACGGCACGGGTGCACGCGCGTGCGCGCTATCTGTTCGGCGTGCCGATGGACGGCGGCACGCTGCAGTGGAATGCGCGAATCGAGGATCGCGAGTACTGGAGCATCGTTCCGAGGCCGCCGGGACTGGACGGATTCAACGTGGGACGCTCGTGGTGGCGTCCCCACGCGGAGGCGTCGCGCTATCGTCCGCCGGCCATGGTGGATTCCGCGACGCTTGGCGCGAACGGGACGGCAACCATCGTCGCACCGGTCGGTGACGTCGCGACGGCATCCACACTCATCGTCAGCGCTTCGGTGAGCGATGCGAATCGCCGCACGGTGACGGCCGAGCGGCGACTCACCGTGCATCCCGCCGACGCGTACGTCGGCATGCGCGCCACATCATGGCAGTGGATGCGCAACGTGGGCGACTCGGTCGCGTTCGAGCTCGTCGTCGTGCACGCCGACGGTTCGCGCCGCGCCGGCGCCCCGATCGCGCTGCGTGCCGTGAAACACGCCTGGGGAACTCCCGACGACACCGTCTGGCGTTCGCGCGTAGTCTCCACCGACGGCATCGTGCGGGCGACCTTCGTGCCCACCACGCCGGGCTGGTACGAGGTGCTCGCCACGGTGGCCGATGAGCGCGGCCGCAGCGCGACGACCGGCTACGACCTCTGGGTCACGGGCTCCGGCGTCGCATCGCGAGCCACGACCGATCTCACCGTGACGATGGATCGTAAGTCGTACGCGCCGGGCGATACGGCCATCGCGGTGATCGATTCGCCGGGCGAGCGGAGCGCGTGGGTGACGCTCTCCACCTCGGTGCCGCTGTTCGAGCGCCAGCTGCGGCTGCGCCGCGGACCCAACGTAGTGCGCATCCCGGTGCCGATGGGGGCGATGCCTACCGCGCGCCTCGGTGTGGTCGTGCTGCGTGCGGTGGGGCCCCGGCTCGACAGCACGGCGGTGCACTTCACGAAGTCGGAGCAGTGGATCGATGTGAGCATCTCGTCGCGCGCGCTCGACGTCAGCGTGCATCCCGAACGCCTGCGCTACGAGCCCGGCGACACCGTGACGCTGCGAGTTCGCGTGCGCGACGCGACTGGGAAGGGCCGGCGCGCCGAGACGACGGTGTGGGCCGTCGATCAGGGTGTGGCCGCGCTCACCGGTCTCGAGAAGCCCGATCTGCTCGAGCCGCTGCTCGCCGGCGTCGAGACGGCGTCGATGTCGTCCACACTCACCGCGCCGGTGCTCGGCCTCGGGCGAGTGCCGATCAGTAACGGGTGGGGACAAGTGCGGATTCGTGGGATGACCTCGAGCGTGGCAATGGACCAGATCGTCGTCACCGGCTATGGCGAGCAGAGACTCGCGGCCGCCGGCGTGCCGATCCGCAGCATCTTCGCCAC
Organism: Gemmatimonadaceae bacterium; assembly: GCA_035265545.1. Lineage (GTDB taxonomy): Bacteria > Gemmatimonadota > Gemmatimonadetes > Gemmatimonadales > Gemmatimonadaceae > AG11. The sequence goes on from DATFOL010000393.1 coordinate 6,942, forward strand.
GACGCCGTTCTGGGCAAGTGCCGTCGTCACCGACTCCGCTGGCGAGGCGACGACGCGCTTCGTGCTCCCGCACAACGTCACCACCTTCCGGCTGTTCTCCGCCGCGATCACGGCGGGCACAGAAGTGGGGAGCGGCGACACCAGCGTCGTCGCGACCCGGACCCTGCTCGTGCGCGCCGCGTTGCCGCGCGTCGTCCGGCAGAGCGACACGCTGCTCGCCGGCGGCGTGATCACGCGCGACGGCGCCGGCCGCACGCCGGTGCGCCTCGCGATCGAGGCGAGCGGGATACGGATCGCCGGCACGAGCGTGCGCGACGACACGCTCGACGGGCGCCGCGCACTCGAGCTGCGCTTCCCGATGCACGTCACGGCAACCGACTCGGCGACCGTGACGATGCGCGCCGAGGGCGGTGGACTCGGTGATGCGGTGCGCACCACGCTTCCCGTCAGCCCGCCGGGGCACGCGCGCGCGCACGTCGTGATCGGGACGCTCGAGGGACGGGCCGACGTCGCGCTCCCTCATGTCGACGACGCAGATCCGGACCGATCCACCGTCACGCTGCAGCTCGGTGTCTCGCCACTTGGGATCGTGCGGCAGATCGACCGGGCGCTCCGTATCTATCCATATGGATGCACCGAGCAGATCACGAGCGCCTCGCGTGCGCTGCTGGCTCGACACACCCTGGAGCGTGCGATCGATGCGTCCGCCGAGCTGACGAGCTTCGACCGCGCGCAGCTCGAGCGTGGCGTCGCGGTGCTCGTGTCGCGGCAGCGACCCGAGGGCTCGATCGGCTACTGGAGCGCGACCGACTGGTCCACACCGTGGCTCACCGCGTACGCCGTGTCGATGCTGCTCGACGCACGTGACGCGGGAATCGACGTCCCGGCTTCTGTGCTGGCGCGTGCGACGGCGTATCTGTCCGGCGCGAGGCCGGGGATGGTGTCGCCCTGGAGGAACGGCGACGCGTCCCCGCACGACGTGCTCGCCGCGCTGCGCGTGCTGCAGCGACGCGGCGTCGCCAACCAGGAGCTCGAGCAGTGGCTGCGGGCGCGCGCCGGCACGCTCGGGTACGTCGATCGTCTCGAGTACGCGATGACGCGCGTCGCGATGGGGGACAGCGCGACAGCGCGCGAGATCGTGCGCGACGCGTGGCGCGCGACGAAAGTGGAGGGACGACTGGTCCGCCTCGACGACAGCACTGGGGGCACTGGCTGGTTGTTCCGCTCGTCCGTCCGGCCGGCGGCGCGCCTGTTCAGCGCCACGGCGGCGCTCGAGCCACGGCACCCGATGCTCGGTGCGCTGTTCGAGGCGCTGGTGCAGAGCGGCCGTAGCGCTCGACGCTGGCAGTGGAACACGATCGAGCAGGCCGAGCTGGCCGACGCGATCGTGGCGAGCCGCGCGGTGTTCGGGTTCGGCGGTGCGCGCACCGTGAGCGTGCGCAATTCGGCCGGCACCTCGCTCGCGACGTCGCACTTCGAAGCGGGGCGCACGGATTCCGCGTCGTTCGCGCTCGCGGCGCTCGGGCCGGTGCGCGATGCGGAGCCGTCGCATCTCATCCTCGACGCCGATTCACGCGCTCCGGTCTACTACGCGGCGACGCTGCTCGAGACGCCGCGAGCTCGCCCCGTGCGTGCCGACGACGAGGGCATCTCCGTCGAGCGCTGGTACGAGAGCTACTCCAACGGAAAGCCGGTCGTGTCGGTGCGTGAGGGGGAGCTCGTACGCGTGCGACTCCGCGTCACCACGCCGGCCGACCGGGAGTTCGTGGCGATCACCGATCCCCTTCCGGCGGGACTCGAGGCCGTCGACCTGAGCCTCCGCACCTCGTCCACACTTGCACCGTTCGCCGGCGCGCCGCATCGCAAGGAGCGGCGCGACGACACCGCGCCAGGCGGACGCTGGATGTACGGGAGCTGGGACTCGGGCTGGTGGACGCCGTGGGATCACAAGGAGATCCGCGATGACCGCGTGCACTGGTTCGCGCGACAGCTCTGGAAGGGCGCGTTCGAGATCTCGTACGTCGCCCGCGCGACCACGGCGGGCGTCTTCGTGCGCCCGCCGGCCTACGCGGAGGAGATGTACAACCCCGCAGTGCGGGGGCGGAGTGATGGAGGGTGGTTCACGGTGACGGCTGCGCCCTGAGCGCGCTCAGGGAACGCGAGCCGAATCGGGCGACGGAGGGAGCTCCGGAAGGGCGGGGACATACCAATTCCGGAGCCACTTGGGCGCCTGTGGTACAGGTGGCCCACAGATATCCCGCCCCAACCCGGGAGACTCGCCGACCAGACGGCGGTCCATTCGGCTCACCAGCTTCGGGTCGTCACGCTTCCAGAGTGTGTCGGCCATCCGGTCAATCGCAACCCTACCAGCCTGGCCGTACAGATCGCCGAGCCGCGCGTACTCGCACATCATGGCGAGTTGGGCTTTCCGGATGTCCGGCGCGGTGAGCATGACGTGCCACAACCTGAAGGCCGAGTCGGTGTTGACCGATCTCACCACGGAATCGAACGAGGCAATGCGGTGCCGTTGCTCCCGCACGAGCGCCGAATCGAAACTGGTGCCGGGGGGACGAGGTGGAGTCTCCTGAGCGCAGGCCGTTCCCGCACTCGACAGCAGTATGGCGAGGCCGAGGGGCGAGCGCGCCTACAGATCAGCGCACGACTTCACGATCGACCCGCACCGCTTGCACAAGAGCTTGCAGCTCCGCCACCACACGTCCGTCGATCCACATACGTCGCAGACGTCGCGCTCCGGCTCGCTCGGCTGGGTCATCGTATAATATTGAACCGATAACCCACGCCGACCAACGACTCCCGGAGCCGCACCCTGTCCAAGCAGTCGAACGAGAGCAGCCAGCAGCGCCCGTCCTGGGCCGGCCCCACTCCGGCGGCTGGCACGGTCACCCTCCCCGGCCCGATGGTCCGCCGCGAGGACGTTCCCCTCCACGAGGACGTCCGCTGGCTCGCCGCAGCGCTCGGCCGCGTCATCCGCCGCCTCGAGGGCGAGCAGGCGTTCGAGACGATCGAGACTCTCCGCCGCGCCTGCCGCGCCCGCCGGCATGGCGATCCCTCGGCCCCGTCGCTCGACCAGCTCCTCGCGCAGGTGGAGGCGCTCCCGCTCGAGCTGAGCGCGATCACCGCCCGCGCGTTCACGCTCTTCTTCCTGCTCATCAACACGGCCGAACAGGTCCACCGCGTCCGGCGCAGCCGCGCCTACCGCCGGATCGAGAACGCCGAGCCGCAGCCGGCGTCCGCGCAGTGGGCGATGCGCAACCTCAAGCGGGACGGCCACGCGGCGCAGGACGTCGAGCGCGCGATCCTCGGCCTCGACGTCCGCCCCGTGCTCACCGCGCACCCCACCGAGTCCACCCGCCGCACACTGCTCGGCCTCCAGGCGCGCGTCGCCGAGGCTTTGCTCGCGCGCGAGCAGAGCCCGCCGGCGGAACGTCATGGAATCGAGGAGCAGCTCGACGGTGAGGTGGAATTGCTGTGGGTGACCTCCGAGATCCGGCAGGACCGCCCGTCCGTGCGCGACGAGGTGAGCACGGTGCTCTGGTACCTCGAGACGCGCCTCATCGACGCCGGTGCCAAGGCGCGCGAGGCGCTCGTGCGCGCGTTCGAGGAGGAGTTCTCCTGTTCATCCGAAGTGCTGCGCAGCGCGGTGCCGGTGCGCATCGGGAACTGGGTGGGCGGCGATCGCGACGGAAATCCGTTCGTCACTCCCGAAGTCACCATCGCCACCGCGCGCCGCGGCAGCTACTCGATCCTCGGTCGCTACGCCGCCGCGCTCAAGGAGCTCGTCGAGCGCCTCAGCGTTTCGGCTGCACTCGCCCCGGTGAGCGAGGAGCTTCGCGACACGCTCGAGATAGACCGTCGCCTCCTTCCCGATGTGTGGGAAGCGAATCGCCGTCGCAACGCCGACGAGCCGGTGCGGCTCAAGCTGTCGTTCATGCAGGGCCGCGTGGAAGCGACGCGCCGGCTCACCGCGGCGCGCGACGCTGGCCGTCTCGCCGAGGAGCCGGCAGCGTACCGCCACGCGTCGGAGCTGGCGCACGATCTCCAGCTCGTGCGCGAGAACCTCGCCTCGGCCGGCGCGATGCACGCCTGTCGCACGACGGTCGATCCGATGCTCGCCACGCTGCGCGCGCATGGGCTGCACGGCTTCCTGATGGACGTCCGCGACCACGCGGACAACCACAGCGCCGCCGTCGCCGACATCGCGAAGCAGCTCGGCCTCCCCGAGTTCGACGGCGCCGCGTTGCGCCGCGAGCTGCTCGGCCGGCGTCCGCTGGTGAGCGCGCACGTCCCGGTCGCCGAGTC
>DATFOL010000394.1:0-2360 GCA_035265545.1 Gemmatimonadaceae bacterium
TCAGACCGTCGCTCCGATCGGCGGGAGCGCCGAGGACTGCGGCGCACGGCCCGCCAGGATGTCGCGCACGTCGGACGGCGTGAGGTCGAGCCACAGTTGCCCACGCTGCGCCACGGAGATCGTCGAGCGCTCCTCACTCACGACGACCACCAGCGCGTCCGTCTCGTCGGTGAGGCCGAGCGCCGCTCGATGCCGCGTCCCGAGCGTCCGGTCGGTCATCGACCTCTGCGACAGGGGGAGAATGCACCCCGCCGCCACGATCGTGTCGCCGCGAACGAGCACCGCACCGTCGTGCAGCGGCGAGTACGGCGTGAAGATCGTCGCGAGCAGATCTGCCGAGACTTTCGCCTCCATCGGCGAGCCCGACTCGGAGTAGCCGTCGAGCGGCACTTCGCGCTCGATCGCCACGATGGCTCCGATCCCCGAGCGACTGAGCCGTTCGATCGCCTCGCAGATCTCCTCCGCCACCTCGCGCTGTTCCATCTGTCGGAACAACCCGACGAACCGCGCCTGCCCGAGATGCGCGAGCGCGGCGCGCAGCTCCGGCGCGAACACCACGAGCAGCGCGATCGCGCCGTACTGGAACACGAAGCCGAGCAGGTAGGTGATCATCTCGAGCTTGAGGAACCACGCCGCCGTGTAGATCGCGAGCAGCATCCCCAGGCCCGTCACGATCTGCAGCGTTCGCGTGCCGTGGAACAACCGGAGCACACGGTACAGGGCGTACGCGACGGCGAGCACCTCGACGACGTCGCGCCAACCGGGGTGCAGCAGTCGCAACTGCGCCAGCTCGCTCATCGCGCACCCGCCAGGCGGACTGCATTCGCCACGTCGAGCGCCTGCCGCGTCGCGCCGACGTCGTGCACGCGCAGGATCCGCGCGCCGCGCTCGAACGCCGCGATCGCGGCGCCCACGCTGCCGTGCACGCGTGCCGCCGGCTCGCGCACGCCACTCGACTCCCCCACGAATCGCTTGCGCGACGCACCGACTAGCACGGGATGTCCCCACGCGACGAGCCGTTCGAGCGATGCGAGCACGCGGAGCGAATGCTCCGAGCGTTTGGCGAATCCGATCCCCGGATCGACCGCGATGGCCGACGCGTCCACTCCCTGCACGAGTGCGTAGTCCACCTGCGCTCGCAGCTCGGACAGCACGGCGTCCATCGGGTCGCCGTCGTACTCGGCGTGCTCGTAGGTCGCCATGTCCTGCACGCCGCCGCGCGAGTGCATGATCACGACCCCCGCCTCGGTGTCGACACAGGTGCGAGCCATCGCCGGATCGAGCCGTAGTCCCGACACGTCGTTCACGACGTGCGCTCCCTCGGCGATCGCGGCCGCGGCGACTTCGCTCTTCACCGAGTCGATCGAGACCGTCGCGTCAGGGAACCGTCGCGCCAGCTCGCGGATGAGCGGCACCACCCTGCGCAGCTCCTCGTCAATGCCGATCGCCTCTGCACGTGGCCGCGTCGACTCGCCCCCCACATCGAGGATGTCGGCGCCTTCGACGAGCATCGTCTCCGCCCGCGCGATCGCCGCGTCGACGCTGGGGGGGAAGAGAGTGCCCCCGTCGCTGAAGCTGTCCGGCGTGACGTTCAGGATGCCCATGATCAGTGGCCGGTCGACCGAGAGCGCGCGTCCGCGCACTCGCCACGTGGAGGTCATGGCGGGAAGATAGCTCGGCAGCGGTGAGTTGGTTTGTTGGATCGTGCCATCGTGCGAAACGGCCTCGGGAAGCTCCTGCCTCCGAGGCCGTTCCACATCAACTCACAATCCAACCAGCCAACTCACCCGCCGGCGTGAGGCCGTGTCGGCCTCACGCCGGCGAGGGTTCCGGCCCGCCGAGCAGTGGCGGATTGCGCCGCGGCTCGTGCACCGGGTTCGGAATCGCCGGCGGCGCTGGCGGCGTCAGCGACGACCCACCGCGCGACAGCGGCGGCAGCTTCTCGCCGCGCGCCATGATGCGGATGTCCTCGGCCGACAACGTCTCACGCTCGAGGAGCGCCGCCGCCATGGTGTGGAGCAGGTCGATGTTCTCCGTGAGCACGCCCTTCGCCCGATCGTAGGCGTTGGTGATCACGCGCTTCACTTCGGCGTCCACGAGCTGCGCTGTCTGCTCCGACACTTCGCGCCGATGCTGAATCTCGCGGCCGAGGAAGAGCTCCTGCTCGTTGTCGCCGACGAGGATCGGACCGATCGCGTCGGACAGGCCCCACTGCGTCACGTAGCGGCGCGCGATGCTCGTCGCCTTCTGGATGTCGCTCGACGCACCCGTCGTCACGCGATCGTAGCCGAAGACGATCTCCTCGGCCGTCCGGCCGCCGTAGGTCATCACGAGCATCGCCTCGAGCTGCAGGCGCGTGA
>DATFOL010000395.1:0-2471 GCA_035265545.1 Gemmatimonadaceae bacterium
CAACTACGCGACGGTGCTCGAGCGCGGAAACGTCGTCCGCGACCGACATGGGCAGGCGGTACGCTCCGTCGGTACGGTCACCGACGTTTCCGACCGCGCCGAGCTCGCCGCCCAGCTTCGGCAAGCGCAGAAGATGGAGGCCGTCGGCCAGCTCGCCGGCGGCATCGCGCACGATTTCAACAACCTGCTCACCGCGATCAGCTGCAACGTCGAGCTCCTGCTCGACGCGACCGATCCGAACGACGCGCGACGCGACGACATCCTGCAGATTCGCGAAGCGGCGACGCGCGCCGCGACGCTGACCCGTCAGCTCCTCGCGTTCAGCCGGCGACAGGTGCTGCAAGCCAGTCCGCTGGACCTGAACGGCACCGTCTCGAGCATGGAGCGCATGCTGCGCCGCGTGCTCTCCGGTGACGTCGTGCTTCACACCCATCTCGATGCCGCCCTCGCGCCCGTGTTCGCGGACGCCGGGCAGATGGAGCAGGTGGTGATGAACCTCGTGATCAACGCGCGCGACGCGATGCCCAACGGCGGCGACATCGTCGTGTCCACCTCGAACGTCACGCTGCGCGCTGCGCTCCAGCATCGCCACGGCGTGCTGGAGCCGGCGCGCTGGGTCACGCTCGCCGTGCGCGATGCCGGATCGGGGATGACCAACGACATCCTCGAACACCTCTTCGAGCCGTTCTTCACCACCAAGTCACAGGGAAAGGGCACCGGGCTCGGGCTCGCCACCGTGCACGGCATCGTCGTGCAGTCGGGCGGGCAGATCGTGGTGGAGAGCGCGCCGGGCGATGGCACGGTGTTCCGCGTCTACCTGCCCGCGTTCTCCGGGGTGGCGCCCGCCCGTCGCGTGACGCCGGCGATGGGCACGCCGCTCCCCGCGGGGCAGGTGCGCACCGTCCTCGTGGTGGACGACGAGGACGCGGTGCGCGAGGTGGCGGTGCGGGCATTGGCGCGCGCCGGCTATCGGGTGCTCGCTGCGCGCGGTGGCGACGCGGCGCTCGCGCTGCTGGCCAGGCAGGAACGACACGACGCGCTCCTCGTGCTCACCGACCTCGCGATGCCGGGGATGAGCGGCGCGCAGCTCGCCGACCGCGTGGCGCAGGAGTATCCCGAGGCCAGAGTAGCGCTCATGAGCGGATACTCTACGGAAGAGCTCGCTCGCAGCGAAGTTGGGTCTCGGATGCGTAGCTTGCTCGATAAGCCATTCTCTCTTCCCGACCTGGTGGGCTTCGTCGAGCAAGCCTTTCTCACCGAGGACCAGGCCGAGTCGCAGGGGGTATGACGGCGCGCTTCTCGCTCAGATCGGAGTCAATGCGAATCCATCCGTATCGTGTTGCCTTGATGGCGACACTCCCACTGCTCGTCCTGACCGCCTGTCGCCGTAGAGCGGAGCCCGCGCCGGCTCCGGCGCCCGTGCCGCAGGAGACAGTCAGCGAGCCGCGGTTTCGCACCGGCGAGGATGTGATCGTGGCGATGCATGACCGCTACGCCGGGAAGTGGTATTCGACGCTCACCTTCAAGCAGAAGACGTACCGCCTTCTGCCCAACACTAAGTGGAACGTGCAGACGTGGTGGGAGGCGATGAAGCTTCCCGGCCGGCTGCGCATCGACTTCGACCCGGTGCGCGCAGGGAACGGCGTCCTCTATGCGCGCGACAGCCAGTTCGTCATCCAGAACGGCCGGCCGTTGCGCGGCGATCCGGCGATCAATCCGCTCCTCCTGCTCGGCTTCGACGTCTACGCCGCGCCGGTCGCACGGACGACGGCGCGACTCCGGCGCGAAGGGTTCGACCTGACGCAGGTGTACGAGACGACCTTCCGCAGCCAGCCGGTGATCGTCGTCGGGGCACGGAAGGGAGATTACGATCGCAAGCAGTTCTGGATCGACGCGGAGCGCCTCCTGTTCGTGCGTATGCTGGAGCCGACGCCGCGCGACACGACGAAGATGCAGGACATCCGCTTCATGAACTACGAGCAGCGCGGCGGTGGCTGGATCGCGCCGCGGGTCGAGATCTGGACGGAACAGAAGCTCGTGTTCTACGAGGAATACGAGGACGTCAACGTCAACGTGGATCTCGACGACGCGCTGTTCGTGCCTTCCAGGTGGAAGACCGCGAAGCACTGGACGACCGGGGCGGCGCGCTAGCACGCCGCCCCGGTCGGCGCCCACTAGACACTCGTCAGGGCGACTTCGCCTTCGTCGTATCGGTACCGGCGCCCGTGCCGCCGGCGCCCGTGGTGCTGCCAGTGCCGGTAGAGCTGCCAGTGCTCCCCGCAGATGGGCCATTCGGGTTGGGTGCCGCTGAAGCAGGGGGCAGTGCCGAGCTCGAAGGCGTCGCCGACGTCGATGGCGCCGAGCTCGTGGGCGCGCCGGTACCGCTGTCGGTTCTTCCCGCGCCGCTCGGCGATGGCGTTTCGGTCTGTGGTGTCGTGGGCGTGCACGCGACGATCGCGGCAAGGGCGATG
>DATFOL010000396.1:0-14665 GCA_035265545.1 Gemmatimonadaceae bacterium
GAGCGCTTGAGCTTCCCCCGGTCGACCATCCAGTCGAAGGCATCGACGAGCGCGACCGACGCGCCGGTGATCGCCGCGGTCCGCGTGCCACCGTCGGCGTGCAGCACGTCGCAGTCGACCTTCAGGGTGTACTCTCCCCACACGAAGTCATCGAGCATGGCGCGCACGCTGCGACCGATGAGCCGCTGGATCTCTTGAGTACGCCCCCCGATCTGTCCGCGCTCGCGATTCGTCCGCGTCGAGGTCGCGCGCGGAAGCATCGCGTACTCCGCCGTGAGCCAGCCCTCGCCACGGCCCCGACGCCATCCGGGAACGCCGTCCTCGACCGAGACCGCGCAGAGCACCCGCGTCCGCCCGAATGACACGAGACACGAGCCTTCCGCGTTCGGCGCCGCGCCACGCTCGAGCGAGATGTCACGCAGGGCATCGGCGGTACGGCCGACGCGGGTGGGACTACTAGGGGTCGCCACGAAGTGCTCGGATGATTGTGGTGGTCGATTGGCCCGGAGTCAGCGGGATCACCACAACGCTACCACCTCGCGCGCGAACCTGCGATGCGCCGACGATCGTCTCCTCCCGGTAGTCGCCGCCCTTGACGAGCACGTCCGGCCGCAGGCGCTCGATGAGCTCGAGTGGAGTGTCCTGCTCGAAGAGAACGACGCAGTCGACCATCTCGAACGCGGCGACGACGTAGGCTCGGTCAGCTTCGCTTCGCACCGGCCGCGCCGGACCCTTCAGCCGTCGTACGGAATCGTCGCTGTTGATCGCGACGACGAGTGCGTCGCCCGCGCGGCGAGCGCCGAGGAGCACGTCGACGTGGCCTGGATGCAGAAGGTCGAAGACGCCGTTGGTGAAGACGACGCGCCCCTGCTGCGACATACGCCAGCGCTCCGCGGCCGACCAGTCACGGACCTTGCCAGCGGGATCGCGCGGCGATGCCGCGCCGCTCAAAAGATCCCTTCGGCGTGCGGGTTAAAACGAACCTCGCGCACGTACAGCGGGAGCTCGATGTGCTCGTAGTACTCCGACTCGATCTCGATGTGTCGACCGTCGCGCTGCAGCGTCACTTCGCCGGCGGCTTCGGGTAGACCGAGCGAGTCGGCCTGCGCGCGCAGATGGCGGAGGATCACCTGATCGGAGTTGTGCGCGGCGAAGCGCACCTCCTGCCGCATCGCGTCCTTGAACTGGTAGAAACGGAAAAAGACCTCGCCGACGTTCACGGCGAAGTACCCTGCCGCCGACAACAGCAGCAGGACGAAGAGACACCCAAGCGACGAGCTCCCCCGACGGGGTCTCACCATTGCGACTGTGCGCCCTCCACGATGTCGTTCACGATGCGTCGCAGCGCCTCTCGGCGTCCGTTCGGCTCATCTCGTTCGGCATATTCGCCCTCAGCACTGAGCCCAGTCTTTTCCCAGATCATCTTGTTCGTCGTCTGATCGACGATTTGGACATCCAAAGTGATACGGAGTCGCCTCCGGGCGGTCACCGCCTGGGACGGATCGGCGCTGTACGCCACGGGGACGTCCGCGTCATAGGATCGGATCACCCCCTTGACCACCGCGTCGGAACGCGACTCCGGGGCGTCCCGGACGCCCAGCCGGGACTGGAGCTCCTTGTGCATGAGGTCCAGGAGCTCGCGCTGCAGCTCGGGGGCAGGCGTCTCGTTGTCGAACGGCTGGATGGCCATCGTTCGAACGTGCGACGGCAGCCCTCCTCCGGCGAAGCCGTACTTCGTGATGCAGCCCGAAGCGCAGAGTAGCAGCAGGAGGACGCTAGAAGCGCCAGATCGACGGATCGAATGCAGTGACGGCATCGGAACGTTGGATGACGAGGGATAGCGTTCGACGGGTGCTCTCGTTGCGATACAGGATGCGCTGGCCGGTGCCACGCTCGACCCACTCCTGCAGTCGTCCACCGTCCACGCGCTCGACCCGGGTGAGGGTGTCGCCGCGGAAGCTGACACGCCAGTGGACGGGAGCGCCGATTTCGGCCCGTACGATGTCTCCGTCAACGCGAACGACGGTGTCGCGCTCCACTGGCAGGTCGAGCCGGCCCAACGCGGCCCACAGAAGGGGACGCGGGGGAACGAGCTGGCGCGCCATGTCTGGGCCTGGCACGATCAGCGAGTCACCAATGAGAATCGCGCCGCCGCCGCCGACGCTGCCGCCGAGGAAGAAGTCGAGGCGGACGCTGTCGGGCGAGGCGATGCGAGCGACCCCATCCCCGCGCGCGGTGAAATCCTGGTCCTTGAGCTCCCATTGAAAGACAACTTTGCGGTGACCCGACGGGAGTGCGCCGGTGGGAAGCCGCTGGACCGGTGCAGCTGTTCCCGGCAGGGCAGCAACCCGCGGCGGCGCGCACGCGATGGTAGCGACCATGAGCGCCGAGATGCAGCTAGCGAATCGTGACGCGAACAATGCGGTCTCCTTGTACGATGCGATCGAGCACGGCGTCCCCGTCGTGCAGCTGCCCAAAGACGGTGTAGCCGCCATCGAGATGCGGCTGGGGCGCGTGCGTCACGAAGAACTGACTCCCACCGGTATTCGGTCCCGAGAGCGCCATGCCGAGAGTGCCTCGAGCATAGCGGTGGGGGTTGAGCTCGTCCCGAAGGGCATACCCCGGTCCGCCGTTCCCGTCCCCTCGTGGATCGCCGGCCTGCACCACGAAGTTCGGCACGACCCGGTGGAAGCGCTGTCCATCGAAGTAGCCTCGCCGGGCCAGGGTCACGAAGTTGTCGACGGTGACCGGGGCGTCGTCGGTGAACAACACGAGCTCCATCGTCCCACGCTCCGTCTCGATGCGCGCGACCGGAGCGCGCGGGTCCAGCGCTTCACGGGCTCGCGCCTCATACCACGCATCGGGGCGAGAGGCACTGGTGCCGTCGAGCCAGGACTGGAAACGTGGAATACCGGCGGCCCTGGAGCGCTCGAGCGGCTCCGCGGGACGAGGCAGCGCCGCGAGCGCTCGCGCGAGACTGTCTGGCACCACCTGTCCGACGCGACGCAGCGCGGAATCGGCGAGCGTCCAGAACGCCAGCCGTGCATCCAGGTCCGCGTCGCCGCGCGCGATGGCGTAGGATCTCAGGGCCGCGGCCAGGTCGTCGAGGGTCGCTCCCTTGGCGAGCGCGCCGAGCGCGTTGGCGCGCACGACGAAGTCGGCGTCGCGCAACGCGCGCCGGAGCTCCAGCCGAGCAGCCGACGCGACGCTCGCGCTGTCGGCGAGCGCGGCGACGACCTCGATCGCCGCGGCGCGCACGCGCCCGTCCGCGTCACCGATGTACGGTCGCAGCCGGTCGAGGGCAGTGGCACTCACTCCCAACCCCTCGAGGCTCGCCGCAGCGGCGCGACGTTGCCACTGTGCGTCGGTGCCCCACCCTCGCCACGAGTCGCGCAGCATGCCGCGTCTCGCAGCCGACTCGGCGAGCGCGCGTCGAACGACGAAGCTCGTGTCGTCGCGCCACGCTTGCTCCCACGCGCCAACCGAAGAATCGAGCGCCACGTGCGCGAAGGACGCAGCGGTCACGCGCACGCCCGGGTCCGCGTCGCGCAGCGCTGGAGCGATCGCGTCCGCTGCGCTCGCGCCATACGGCCCGAGCACGCGGAGCGCCGTCACCCGGACGCGCGCGCTCGGGTCGCGCGTCAGCCTGCGTAGCGCTTCCAGGGCAGGCGCGCTCAGCGAGTCGCCGGTCAGCGAGCGGGCGAGCCCGCGCGCTGCGTGGTCGCGCAGGTCGCTGCTCGCGGATTGCGTCGCTGCGAGCATCGCACGCACCGCGGCAGCGCTCCGCGCCCGAGCGACGACGTACGCGGCTCGCCAGGCGACCGCAGTGTCCCGGTTGGCCAGCAGCGGGAGAAGCGCTGTGACGGGTGGAGGGCGCAGTCTGGCGAGCGCGAGGAGTGCCGCACCGCGCGCGCGAGAGCCGAGCGCGGAATCTGTCGCGGCGGCGACCAGAGGCGCTCGACCCGGATCGCCAATTTCGCCGAGGAGCCAGGACGCTTCGATCGAGAGCTCGGGAGCGGATCGGAGCGCCGTCGTCGCCGTTCCGGCCGCAGTCGTATCCTTGAGCAAGCCGAGGGCGTAGAGCGCCGCGGCGCCGACTCTATGGTCGGAGTCCGATACCGCAGCGCGCAGCGTGGAACGAAGACTCGTCGCAGCGACGCGCCCCGCAGCAAGCGCCGCCGCTCGACGCAGTCCTGCATCACTCGATCGGAGAGCAGCATCGAGCCACGCGGTGTCGACGACACGCGTATCCTCGAGGCGAATGATTCGCGCGCGCGACGCGACGTTCGCGCCGGACACCGCCGTGCGTGGCGCCGCCCGACAGCCGACGGCGATGGCGACTGCGACGAGCACCGCGGCCCTAGCGCGCACTCTCGAGCCTCTCGCGGAACTCCGGCGGCAGCGCCACGGGGCGGCCGCTGGGGTCGATCGAAACGAGCGCGGTGTGCGCGGTGGCCAGACGCGTCCCGGTTTCCACGTTGGAGATGACATAGTCGAACGTGACGGCGCGCGAGCGCACGCCGACGAGCGAGGTCTCGACGCGGACCAGATCATCGAAGCGCGCAGGAGCGAGATATCGGACCGTGGCCTCCGCGACGGCGAGCCCGTAGCCCTGCGCCTCGAGATCGGCATAGCTGCCGCCAAGGGCACGCATGAACTCGACGCGTCCGACCTCGCACCACACGAGATAGTTCGCGTAGTAGACGATGCCCATGCGGTCCGTCTCGGCGTATCGGACGCGCAGCTCGGTAGCGTGCGTCATTTGTGAAGCCGTGACGGCGCGTGTAAACTGACTGCGTGCTCGCCCCTCCCAGCTACGTCATCTCCGACGTACATCTCGGTCACGCGTCGCCAGAGACCGAGCGATTGCTCATCAGCTTCCTGCGTGCGCTTCCGGGCCGCGCGTCGTCGCTGCTGATCAACGGCGATCTGTTCGAGTTCTGGTTCGAGTGGAAGAGCGTGGTGCACCGCTCGGGCGTTCGAGCGCTGGCCGCGCTGATGGATCTGCGCGATGCCGGCATTCCCGTCACGATGCTGGCCGGCAACCACGACTGCTGGGGCGGAGACGTTCTGCGCGACGCCGGCGTCGACTTCCAGCTCGGGCCCTGGTCGGGCAGTCTGGGCGGATGGCGGGCACGCGTCGAGCATGGGGACGGCCTGCGCTCGAAGGAGGATCGCGGCTACCGCGCGCTGCGTCGCGTGCTTCGCAACCGGCTGGCGATCCGGGCGTTCGGCGCGCTCCACCCGGACCTCGCTTCGCGCCTCGCGATGGGCAGCTCGCACGCGAGCCGAACGTATCAGCCCAAGGACCATGGGCGAGGGCTGCGCGAAGTAGCCGCACGCACGCTGACGAGCGATCCCTCGTTGCAGTTGCTCATCTATGGGCATTCGCACGTCCCGGCGCTGGAGCGGATGCCGTCGGGAAACGTGTACGCGAACGCGGGGAGCTGGTTGGATGCGCCCACCTTCCTCGCCATCACACCCGACCGGATCGCGTTGCGCTCATGGCTCGGCTCAACCGAAGGTCCTGACCTCTACGCGCTCGATCGCCGAGCCGAGGAAGCGCCGGCCTAACGTCAGGAACTGCTGGGGATCGTCCGAGGCGATGAAGCGATACTCGCCCTCGCCGTCGGCGGCGCTGAGATCGTTGGTCGCGAGCATGCGGCGGGTGTCGGCCGCGGTCTCTTCGGCGCTGTCGATGAGGCGCACCGAGCGACCGATGATCTCACCGATGAGCGGCTTGAGGAGCGGGTAGTGGGTACAGCCGAGGACGAGCGTGTCGATGCGATCCCTCACGAACGGCGCGAGATATTCCTCGGCGATCAGGTGCGTCGCCTCGTGGTTGGTCCAGCCCTCTTCGACGAGCGGAACGAACAGTGGACAGGCGAGCGCCGTGACGCGCGCATCCGGCGCTTCGGCGTGGATGGCGCGAACATAGGCCTGTGAGCGGATCGTTCCCGCCGTGCCGATGACCCCGATGTGACCGGTGCGCGTGGCGCGCACGGCGGCACGGGCCCCGGGCTCGACGACGCCGATGACCGGAACGTCCAGCTCGTCGCGCAACGCCGGCAGCGCGTGCGCGGTGGCGGTATTGCACGCGACGACGATCGCCTTGACGCCCTGCTCGATCAGAAAGGCGCTGATCTCGCGGCTGTACCGCCGAACGGTATCGGGAGACTTCGGGCCGTACGGCACCCGGGCCGTGTCGCCGAAGTAGATCAGGCTCTCCGACGGAAGCTGCCGCATGATCGCATGGGCGACCGTCAGTCCACCGAGCCCGGAGTCGAAGACACCCACGGGCGCCGCCGACCGATCGATAGATACCCGCCGCTGCGCAGCGGGAGCGCCGAGCACGGCGTCGCTCACCAGTGCACCTTCGCGGCGACCACCGCACCGGTCGGGCGAGACTCGACGGAGATCTGCGTCGGCAGGTCCCACAGATGCGCCGCGACGTACGCGTCGGCGGCGGAGAAGAGATGGTTCGCGACGATGAACGCGATCCAATCCTCCACATGCCCACGCCGGATGTCGACGAGCCGCTGGTTGTACGCCGACACCTGGGTGATCGGCGTGACCGTCGTGCCCGATGTCTCGTATCCGATCACCACGAGCGAGTCGGTGAGGAAGCGCCTCGCCTGACGGAGGTCGGCCGCGGATTCACGCAGCATCACCAGCGCGATCGACTCGGTGAGCACGAACAGCGCGCCGGCCGTGGGCCGGTTGAGCACCGACTGCGCATAGCCGGGCAGCGCGAGCGAGTAGAGAAATGCTCGCCGCGGTGATAGTGGCGGCTTGGGGAGCGCGGCTCGGGCAGAATCGCGCGGAGGCCGGCTTGCTCCCTTCCTGGCGCTGTCCGCCCGCTGCGCGCGCACCGGTGGCGCAGCGAACACGAGACCGAGAAAAATCCCGAGCATCGTGAGGATGCGTCGGGTGCCAGGGACGCTGCGCATGATACCGGGAGCCGGAAGTCGTCGCACGCGGTCGGTCCGATGGTGGCGGGAGTGCATGGGAATCGAACCCACCAGACCCGACGTGGTCAGGTCACAGTCGTTTTGAAGACGACGGAAGCCACCAGGCCCCATCCACTCCCAACGATCACCCCAGTACGATCTGCTGGTTCCCGGCCGTCTCGACCGCACCGATCTCCACGGCGCCGGGAACGGCCGAAAGATAGCGGTCGAGCACGTCCGGCGGCACGGCCAAGAGCAGACCACCGGACGTCTGCGGATCGAGGGCAAGGGCCCGAGTCGCTGGGTCAGCGCCCGTCCAGTCCACGAAGGACGCGAGGTAGGCCTCGTTCCGCTCTGCCCCGCCAGTTCGGATCCCGCGCTGCCAGAGCGCGCGCGCCTCAGGAAGCTCGGGAAGGCGCTGTCCGTCGATGCGCACGGTGACGCCGCTCCCACGCGCCACGTGGCGGGCGTGACCCAGAAGCCCGAAGCCGGTGACGTCGGTGGCACAGGTGATCCCGTGGGCGAGTGCGGCGCGGCTGGCGATTGCGTTGAGCGCGCTCATGGTCGCGTGAAGCAGCTCGCGCGCTTCGTCGCCGAGCTGTCCCTCTTTCGCCGCAGTCGAGAGCAGCCCGGTGCCGAGTGGCTTGGTCAGCACGAGTCGATCGCCCGGCTGTGCGGTGGCGTTGGTGAGCAGCCTGCGCGGATGCGCCTGACCGGTGACGCTCAAGCCGAACTTCAGCTCCTCGTCGATGATCGAGTGACCGCCCACGAGCACGGCACCAGCTTCGTGTACCTTGTCCTGGCCCCCACGCAGGATGTCCGTGAGCACGGACATCGGAAGCTTGCCCGCTGGGAAGCCGACGATCGCGAGCGCCGTGAGCGGCTCACCGCCCATCGCGAACACGTCGGACAGTGCGTTGGCGGCAGCGATCTGGCCGAAGGTATAGGGGTCGTCGACGATGGGGGCGAAGAAGTCGACGGTCTGCACGAGGGCGAGATCGTCGCGCAGCACGAAGACCCCCGCGTCGTCGAAGGCCTCTCGACCCACGATGACTCGGTGGTCGGCGTGCAACGGCACGCCGCTCAACGCCTCGGCCAGGTCACCCGGACCCAGCTTGGCGGCTCAGCCAGCGCAGCGCGCGAAGCTCGTAAGACGAAAGAGCTCGGCGCGCGACTTGTTCGTCGACATCGTGTGAGAGTTGTGAGTGTGGCTACGAACCCGACGGAAGCGCCGCGACCAGATCGATCTCGACGAGCACGCCACGAGGCAGTCCCGATACCTGCACCGTCGAGCGCGCGGGACGTGCATCTCCCATCGCACGTGCGTAGACCTCGTTCATGCGCGGGAAGTCGCGCATGTCCGTGAGGAACACTGTGGTCTTGACGACATTGCTCCAGGAAGCGCCGGCGGACGCGAGCACGGCGCCGAGATTGTGGAGCACCTGCTCGGTCTGCGCGACGACGTCACCCTGGACGACCTGCATCGACGCGGGGTCGAGCGCGATCTGGCCAGCCGTGAAGAGGAAGCCGTTGGCCACGACGCCCTGCGCGTAGGGACCGATTGCCGCCGGGGCCCTGTCGGTCTGCGTGGTCTTGATCGGCACGTCACGTCTCCCTGGTTGAAGTGACCGCAGGCGCAGCGAGTCCGCGCGCAGTCTAGCGCTCGCGCCGAGCTACGCCAACCGGAAAAGCCGCCGGGCGTTACTGGCCGTCACGCGGCCAATCGTCTCCGGCGCGACCGACCGCGCCACCGCGAGGCGGGCGGCCGTGAGGCCGACCCAGGCGGATTCGTTGCGCTTCCCACGGTGTGGTACCGGGGCGAGATACGGTGCGTCGGACTCGACGAGCAGGCGGTCATCGGGGATCGCTCGGAGCAACGTGTCGTCCGTCCATCGCTTGAAGGTGATGATCCCGCTGAACGAGACGTACCATCCCACGGCGATCGCCGCCTCGGCGAGCGCCAGGCTGCCCGTGTAGCAGTGCAGGACGCCGACGACACCGTCGCGGCCCGCATCCTCGACCATGGCGCGAGTGTCGTCCTCCGCCTCGCGGGTGTGCACGACGACCGGACGTGCGAGCTCCCTGGCGAGGGCAAGCTGCGCGCCGAAGGCCAAGCGTTGTCGATCTCGCGGCGAGTGGTCATAGTGGTAATCGAGCCCGCACTCACCGATGGCAACGGCGCCGCGGGCGACCTCTCGACGAATCGCTTCCACATCGCGCGCCGCGTCGAAGGTCGCGGCATCATGCGGATGCACGCCCGCGGTGTGGAAGCACACGCCGGGAAAGCGAGCCGCGAGCTCCGCACTCCGTGCGGCGGCATCGAGCGACTCGCCGATGCACACGAGCGCGGTGGCCCCCGCCTGGAGCGCGCGATCGACGACCGCGTCACGGTCGGCATCGAACGCCGGGTCGGCGAGATGCACGTGGCTGTCGATGTACTCCATCATGTACGCACGAACCGCCGCGCGAGGCGGCGGTTCGTCGACATCGGCGTGGTACGAGCGAGATCAGCGAGCACCGACTGGGGTGCGCGGACTGGAGGGACGAGGTGCAGGGCCGCTGGCGCTCCGTGCGCTCGGGCCCTCCTTTCCACCTCGGGAGCGCGGCCACTTGCGCTCGATCCAGAGCAGCACGGGCGCGGCGATGTAGATCGAGCTGAACGTTCCGGTCACGATACCGAAGAGCATGATCCACGAGAACGGCCGAATCACCTCACCGGCGAAGAGCAGTAGCGAGAGCGTCGCCGCGGCCACGGTCGCATGCGTGAGGATGGAGCGTGGCAGCGTCTCGTTGATCGACCGGTTGAGCACGTCGTAGAGCGGCTCCGGACGGGCCTTCTTCAGATTCTCGCGGACTCGATCGAAGATGATGATGGTGTCGTTGAGCGAGTACCCGATGACGGTGAGCAGTGCGGCGACGACCGTGAGCGACACCTCGATGCGCATGATCGCGAGGAACGCCAGCGTGCTCAGGAGGTCGTGAGCGGTCGCGATGACCGCGGCGAGACCGAAGCGCCATTCGAAGCGAAAGGCGAGATACACCATCGTGATGCCGAGCGAGATGAGGATGGCGATCGTTGCGTTCCGACTCAGCTCCTCACCCACCCGCGGCCCGACGATCTCCTCGCGGATGACGCGAACGTTACCAGCGCCATACTTCTGCTCCAAAGCCGCGCGGATCCGGCTGGCGGTGTTCTGCACCTGCGCGTCGGCGCCCGTGGCATGACCCGCCGCGCGGACCGTGAACTCTCGGTTATTGCCGAACTGCTGGATTTCTGCGCCTCGGAAGCCCGCGGCGTCGACAGTCGAGCGCAGCTCGCCAACGTTCGGCGGTTGTGCGAACTCGAGCTGCACGAGCGTTCCACCGGTGAACTCGATGCTTCGATTCAGGCCTCCATGGAGGACCAGACCGACGAGGCCGATCACGATGAACGCGATCGTGACCCCGATCGCGAGTCGCCAGGACTTGATGA
The DNA here is from genome assembly GCA_035265545.1 of Gemmatimonadaceae bacterium. GTDB lineage: Bacteria > Gemmatimonadota > Gemmatimonadetes > Gemmatimonadales > Gemmatimonadaceae > AG11. Next base: position 10,423 of record DATFOL010000396.1, read on the forward strand.
AGTCGAACTTGGTGCCGTGAAGGATGCGCAGCATGGAGAGCCCCTAGATGCTCAGCGTCTGGGCGCCGCGCGAGCGGTTGAGCCACAGGAGATAGAATGTCTTCACGACGAAGATCGACGTGATCATGGACGCGGCGATACCGGCGATGAGCGTGACGGCAAAGCCTTTGACCGCGCCCGTGCCGAACTGATAGAGCACCATCGCGGTGAGGATCGTGGTGACGTTGGAGTCCACGATCGCGCTCATCGCATGCCGGAATCCGTCGTCGATCGACGTGCGGACAGTCTTGCCGCGATCGAGCTCCTCTCGTATTCGCTCGAAGATCAGGACGTTGGCGTCGACGGCGATACCGATCGAGAGAATGAAGCCTGCCAGCCCCGGCAACGTCAGCACGGCGTCGAAGCCGGCCAGCGCGGCGAGAGTGTAGAGGACGTAGAGCACCAGTCCAGCCACGGCGAGCAGCCCCGAGAACCGGTAGTACACGAGCATGATGCCGACGATCATGACGATCGCGATCGCGCCCGCGGTGAGCGCCTTGTTGATCGAATCACGACCGAGGCTCGGACCGATGTTGCGCACCTCGGCCACGCGGAGCGGCACGGGAAGCGCGCCGGCCTTCAGCACGAGCGCGAGGTCCTGCGCGGCCTGCAGGTCGCGTCCCTGCCCCATCGCGATCTGACCTCGCGTCCCGATGGCGCTGTTGATGACCGGCGGCGCGCCCATCACCACCTTGTCGAGCACGATGGCCATGTAGTCACGCACGTGCTTCGCCGTCTCACGCTGGAACCGGCGGCCCCCTTCATTGCTCAGGCCGAACTCGACGACGGTTCCGTCGATCGGGCTCTGATTGGGCTTGGCCTCGGTGAGATACTCGCCCGTGATGATCGGCCGCTCGTCCAGGAGGTACATGAAGCGATAGTTCTTGCCACCCAGGACCGTGGAGTCGTTGCCGAAACGCACGACCTTCCCGGGCGGCAGGACCTTCTGCACGTCGGGAGACTCGAAGAACGTCTTCAGCGCGTTGAAGTGCTCGCGCTCGATCGCGAACTGCCCCGGCATCGAGCCGGCCATGATCAGCTTGGAGATCGGACCACCGGTGGTCGCGAGCGCGGTGGTGTCCGACTTCGTACTGTCGGTCTTCGCGCTGTCCGACTTCGCGCCGGCCGCGGCCCTCGTGGTGTCCTTGCTGGTCGTCAACAGGCCGCCGAGTCCGGTGCTCGCGCTGGGCACCGTCGAAGCCGCCGACGCTACGGCTCCGCCGAATCCCTTCTCGCGCGCGAGCGCATCGAGTTTCGGGAGCGCCTTCTCGAGGCCGTTGGTCTTGTCGGTGATCTGGAACTCGAGGAAGGCCTGATCCTGGGCCATCTTGATGGCGCGCTCGCGGTCATCGATGCCTGGGATCTCGACCAGGATACGGTCGCTTCCCGCCTTCTCGATGACGGTCTCCGAGACGCCAAGCCCCTCGATTCGCGTGCGCACGACCTTGAGCGCCCGGTCGATCGCCTCACTCTTGTCCGCCACGACTCCCTTGGAATCGTCGACCTCGAGCGCGAGGTGCATCCCTCCCGACAGGTCCAGGCCCTTCCGGAGCGGCACGCGATACGTCGTGGTGTCGAAGAAGGTGCCGTCCGCGCGACGCTGGCGGACCTTCACGTTCCGAGGGAAGAGCGCCCATGCGGAAACGAGGACGAGGACGCCGATCAACGCCAAGCGCCACTTCAGGTTGGACATGCGACTACGGGGTGGAGGGAGGTACGTGCGTGGAACCATTAAGGTTATTCGGCTCGGCGAGAGCCGTCAACGCGCGACGGGCCGACTCGGCGTCCCGGCGCAACTGGGCGACCAGCGCATCCGCGTCGGGAAAGCGCATCGTGTCGCGCAGGCGTGCGACGAACGCCACGTCTACCCGGTCGCCATAGAAGTCGCCCTGCGCGTCGAACAGGTGCGCCCCGAGGGTGCGCCGCTCGTCGCCGAAGGTCGGTCGGCCGCCGAGATTCATCATACCATCGAATCGCCCCCGCGATCCAATGACCTCTACGGCGTAGACACCGTCCGGGGGCAGCAGCTTGCGCGCGTCCCCCGGCTCGACGTTGAGGGTGGGGAATCCCAGCAGCCGTCCCCGCGCCTCTCCGGCCACCACCTGTCCCTGCACGGAATACCAACGGCCGAGGAGGCCCCGGGCGCGCTCCAGCGCTCCGGCAGCCACCGCACGGCGTACGAGCGTGCTGCTCACCGGCTCGCCCGTGTCGGTGAGTACGGGCGGCACGGCGTCAACCGCGAAACCGCGCGCGTCGCCTAGCGTGCGCAGCAGGTTGATGTCGCCTTCGCGGCCGCGCCCGAAGCCGTGATCGTGTCCCAGCAGAAGCTCGGCCATCCGAAAGCGGCCGAGCAACACCTCGTCGACGAACTCGGTGGCGGAACGCTGAGCGAGCTCCGCGGTGAATGGCACGATCGCCACGATGTCGAGCGCGCTTCGCTCGAGCAGCGCCAGCTTCTCCTCGCGAGTCGTGAGCAGGGCCGGCGCCGATTCGGGGCTGAGCACCTCGAGAGGGTGGGGATCGAAGGTGACGAGCAGACTGGCACACCTCGAAGCGATGGCGCGCGCTCGGAGACGCGCCAGCACGTCCTGATGGCCACAGTGAACTCCATCGAAGGTGCCGACGGTGACGACTGTCGCTTCGACGTCCGACGGCAGATTGACGGAGCCGGGCCCACCGACGACCTGCATCGTCAACCAACCTTCCGCATCACGACTCTTGGCTGCCAGCGCGATCCGGCCTCCTCCGCGAGCGCGAGCAGCGATCCACTGCGGGCATCGACCAGCGCTGCACGCGCCGCGTCTCCCGACCTCGGCACTGGGACGCCGCGCAGTACGCGCTCCGCATCTTCTGCGTCCAGCAGGACGTGCGGAATGGTGGGAAGCGCGTCGAGCGCCGGTCGGAGCACGGCGGCGCCATCGCGCACCACGTTGACGCCGACCGCGTCCGCTACCCAGAACGGACCACTGCGTACGCGACGAAGCGCGCCGAGATGCGCGGCGCTTCCCGTGAGCCGACCGAGATCGCGCGCCAGCGCGCGAATGTAGGTGCCTCCACCGCACGCGATCGTGGCCCGCAGCAGATCGCCGTCGCGCACGATGTCACGCCACCCGAAGACTTCCACGTGCGCAGGCTCGAGCTCGAGCGCGACTCCCGCTCGCGCGGCATCGTAAGCGCGCCGGCCGGCAATGCGCTTGGCCGAATACATCGGCGGCACCTGCTCGAGTGGACCCGTGAGCCGCGCGATGGCCTCGGCAATCGCATCATCGCTCGGCGGGGCCGACTCACGTACGACGGCACCGAGCAAGTCGTCGGTATCCGTCTCTCGACCGAGTACGATCGTCGCCTCGTACTCCTTGGGAACGCCATCGAGGTATGGCAGGAGCCGAGTCGCTCGTCCGAGCAGCAGCACGAGCAGCCCCGTCGCGAAGGGGTCCAGCGTCCCGGCATGCCCGATGCGCGACTCACCGAACGCGCGCCGCGCGGCGAGCACGACGTCGTGCGACGTCATTCCGGCCGGCTTGTCGACGAGCAGGAGACCGTCAGTCGTCGACTCCCTCATCGCGGGCAGGAGGGGACGAATCGCCGGCTTCGGCGGGAAGCTCCCGGCGGACCTGCGCGAGCAGCTGCTCGATCTTGGCGGCGTGCGCGACGCTCTCGTCGTAGCGGAACTCGATCTCGGGCGCGACGCGGAGCCGAAGCGCCCGCCCGACGCGGCCGCGCAGATGAGCCGCCACGCCGGCGAGGCCGTCGAACGTCGCCGCGCGCTGCGAGTCGGAGCCCAGGACGCTCACGAAGACCTTGGCGTGCCGCAGATCGCGCGACACGTCGACCGCGGTGACGGTCACCAGGCCGACGATGCGCGGATCCTTGACGTCGTTGGCGAGAAACGTCGCGATCTCCTCGCGCATCGCTGCGGCGACACGGTCGGAACGATGGTGATCAGGAGACACAGGTCACCGGAGCGAAGGTGCGGCGGGTCGAGCGCAGGTGCGCGCTCGACCCGCTCGTACCGTAATCAGCCCTGCGGAGCCGATTCGAGCGTCCGCGCCACTTCCTCGGTGCGGTAGCACTCGATGCGGTCGCCCACCTTGAGGTCGTTGAAGTTCTCGATGCCGATTCCGCACTCGAAGCCTTCGCGGACCTCCCGCACGTCGTCCTTGAAGCGACGGAGCGACGCGATGGTGCCCTCGTACACTTCGAT
>DATFOL010000397.1:0-3894 GCA_035265545.1 Gemmatimonadaceae bacterium
GCGGAGGCTCGCATCGGGAACGTGTCGGTGGATGCGACCCAGGGACTCGTGTTGCTCTATGGCGGCAGAGTGGTCAACGCACCGTATCATGCGAACTGCGGTGGCAACACTGCGGCGCCGCAGGATTCGTGGCGTGCCGCAGCGGAGCCGTACCTGCAACGCGTGAGCGATCAGATCCCGGGCACGCCGCGGTACTACTGTGATCAGGCACCCCGCTTCCGCTGGACGCGCACGTTCGCCCGCGATGAGCTCCGCCAGGCGATCGCACGCTACGCCCGCACGTTGCCGGGTGGTGCAGGCGGGATCGGCGCGGTGACGAGCGTGGCGGTCACCTCCGTGACGCCCGCCGGTCGGGTCGGTACGCTGACGGTGGACACCGATCGCGGACGCTGGACGCTGCGCGGCAACGAGATCCGCTCGGCGCTGCGCACGCCTGCTGGCGACTTGCTGTACAGCACCTATTTTTCCGTCGACGTCGTCCCGGGACGAACCGGAGTCGAGAGCCTGGTTTTGAAGGGCGGCGGCAATGGGCACGGCGTGGGCATGTGCCAGAGCGGCGCGATTGGACGAGCGCGCGCAGGACAGGACTTCCGAACGATCCTTCGCACCTACTATCCCGGCACCACGGTTGGCACGATCCAGTGATCCCCAGCTAGCCGCGGAACGCGCCGAAGGGCGCCTCGTCGGCGCGCCGTTGCGCCTCGGCGTGGTCGGCGCGGGCGCCATCGCGCAGATCGCGCATCTCCCCGTGCTCGCCAAGATGCGAGGCGTCGAGCTCATCGCCCTATGCGACAACGACCGGCCGAAGGCCCGCGCGCTCGCCGATCGGTTCGGGATCCCCGATGCGTACACCGACATCGAGGACCTGCTCGAGGCCGACGGGCTCGAGGCGGTCGTCGTGGCGACGCCGAATCATCTGCACGAGCCGCACGTGCTCAGTGCCATCGCCGCGGGGATGGATGTGCTGTGCGAGCGCCCAATGGCGCTGACGGCCCGCGGCGCCGAACGCATCCTCAACGCGGCCGCGCGCGCCGATCGCAAGGTGCTGGTGGCGAACAACCACCGGTTCCGCAGCGACGTGCAGGCCCTGTCGGGCTTCCTGCGCGGCAACGAGCTCGGGAAGCTCACGGGGATCCGCGCCGGTGCCTATCATCACCGCCGCGCCGACCAAGGATGGCGGCAGCGCCGCGCCGAGAGTGGCGGTGGCGCCTTCTTCGACTACGGACTACCGCTGCTCGACCTCGCGCTGTGGCTGTCCGACTCGCCGGAGCCGGAGCGCATCGTCGCGCACATGGATCGCGGCACGGGGAAGAACGCGGTAGAGGATTCGATGCTCGTGCAGCTGCGCTTCGTGAACGGTGCGGTGTTCAACTTCGACGTGCTCGGCGACTACATCGGCGAGGACGAGCGCTGGTGGTTCGAGACGCTCTCGACCCGCGGCAGCACGCGACTCGCCCCGCTGCGCGTGGTGAAGGAGTTGCATGGGCGACCGACGGACGTCTCCCCCGGCGGCGCGGCGGCTCGCGAGAGCGCGTTCATCCAGTCGTATCGGGCCGAGCTCGCGCACTTCGTCGCGGTGATCGTTGGCGACTCGGAGTACGAGGCACCGACGGACCAGGTGCTGCTGCATCGTCTCGTGGAGGCGATCTACAAGTCGGCGGAAGAGGGGAAGGAGATCCGGCTGTGAACTTGCGGTGCCACACGCGGCTCGCGCGGCTGATGGCCTGCGCGACGATCGCGCTGTGCGTGACCGCGCCGCGGGCGCGGGGCCAGGGGCCGGGTGCTACGGCTCCGCCGCAGGCGCCCGTCGCATCCTCTCCCTCTGCTCCCGCGGGGACCGACGACCTCGACATCCTGCTCGTGACCTTCGGACTCGGCCAGGAAGTGTTCGAGCGATTCGGGCACAACGCCATCTGGGTGCACGATGGCGGCGCCGGCACCGACGTCACCTACGACTGGGGCAACTTCAGCTTTCGGCAACCGGGCTTCCTGCGCCGCTTCCTCACGGGGGACACGCGTTACTGGATGGAAGGGAAGGACGCCAACGCCATGGTGGACTACTACCGGAGTCTCGGGCGGCCGATCACGCTCCAGCGGCTGAATCTCTCCCCGGAGCAGAAGCGTGCCCTGCGCGACTTCCTCCGCTGGAATGCGCTCGAGGAGAACAAGTTCTACCGGTACGACTATTACCTCGACAACTGCTCGACGCGACTCCGTGACGCGCTCGATCGCGTGCTGGGCGGCGCGCTGCGCGCCGCGACCGATTCGGTTCGCACGCCGCTCAGCTATCGTCGCGAGAGCGTACGACTCACCGACGGCGACCGGCCCGTACAGACCGGGATCGACATTGCGCTCGGCCGCCCGGCCGACGCTCCCCTCACCGCATGGGAGTCGTTCTTCATCCCGATGCGTCTGCGCGATGCGGTGCGGAATCTGAGCGTCCCGAACGGATCCGGCGGCGCACGCGTGCCGCTCGTTGCGTCCGAGCAGACGCTGGCGCCGTATCCAGGTCTCCCCGTGGTCGTCGAGCGCGCGACGGCTCCTCGGCTCGTCTGGCGGCTGCTCGCCGTCGGCCTCGTGCTGGCCGCGCTCGTCGCGGGAATCCGGGTGATGGCGGTCAGCCGGCGCGGTGCGGTGTGGGGCCTCGCGCTCGTCACGACGACCTGGTCGCTGCTGTGCGGACTCGTCGGGGTGATCCTCGTGCTGGCCTGGACGGCGACCCGCCACATCTTCTGGGCGTGGAATGAAAATCTGTTCGTCGTCTCGCCTCTGTCGCTCGCGCTCGTCGTGCTGCTGCCGGCGGCGTTGCTGCGGCGGCGTGGAGCGCGCGCGGCGCGCGTGGTGGCGCTCGCGGTCGTCGCGCTCGGCGTCGTGGGGCTGCTGCTCGCGCTGCTTCCGGGAGGACAGGAGAATCGCGCCATCGTGGCGATGTTCCTCCCCGTGCACCTCGCGATCGCGTGGTCGCTGCGGAGCGCGGCCGTCGCCGGTCCTCGAGCCTAGTCGCCGGCCTGGCCGGTGCCGCTCGATTCGAAGACGCGCGCGCCGATGAACGTCTCGAGCAGCGTCTGATCGATCGTCCCCTCCTTCGCTTCCATCGCGAGGATGTCCAGCGCGCGATCCCGCGGCACGGCGCGCTTGTACGGACGGTCCGTGGCCGTGAGCGCATCGAAGATGTCGGCGATCGTCATGATGCGCGCCTGGACGGGGATCTCGATTCCGGTCACGCGGTTCGGATAGCCGTGGCCGTTGAGCTTCTCGTGGTGCGCGTACGCGATCTGCGGGATCGCGCGCAGCTCGCGCGTCCAGGGGATCTGCTCGAGGAAGCGGTAGGTGTGGGTGACGTGCGACTCGATCTCGCGACGCTCGTGCTCGTCCAGGTTGCCTCGGCGGATCATGAGGAATTGCAGCTCGTGATCCTCCAGCAGCGGCCGAGTCCGACCGTCGAAGTCGACGAAGGTGCGCGCTCCGATTGCCTCGAGCGCCTCGAAGCTTCCCTCGGCGAGCACCGTAGGCTCGTTCGCCCGGACGATCGTCTCGAGGAACCGCGACAGCTCCTCGCGCCGCTTCCGGCGGTCGCACTCGATGCGCGTGAGCCCTGCATCGTACCCCGGGCGGCCCCCGGTCAGCAGCAACTCCGCGCGTGCACGCTCGAACTCGAGCTCCGTGCGCTGGTCCAGGTACGCGAATCGGTGCCGGATGAGCTCCAGGTCCTGCGGGTACAGCTTCTTCTCCTTCACCAGCACCTGCTCGCGCACGCCGACCTTGCCGAAGTCGTGGAGCAGCCCCGCGTAGCGCAGCTCCTTGAGCTGCTCGCGCGAGAAGCGCACGTCGCGGTACCTGCCCGTGCCCGCGCGGTCGACCGATTCCGCCAGCCCCACCGAGAGCGTCGCCACG
>DATFOL010000398.1:0-16052 GCA_035265545.1 Gemmatimonadaceae bacterium
CGTCCTGCGTGCGGTACACGCGCAGCTTCGCCTCGGGGACGACGCGGAACTCGTCCGACTGCAGCGGGATGGCGTACACGGTCTCGGGATCGTGCGGGTGCGACTGGATCGGGAAGCCGAAGTCCGACGGGACGCCGTTGGCGATGTCCTGCCAGCTGTCGCCCCAGTCATCGCTGCGGTAGAGCCCCCAGTGATTCTGCAGGAACAGGCGCTCGGGACGCGCCCGATGGTGCGTCACCTTGTGCACGCACTGCCCGAACTCGGGGTGCTGGTCCGGAAGGAACACGGCCCGTACGCCCGAGTTCCGCGCCTGCCAGGTCGCCCCGCCGTCGTCCGTTCTATAGAAGCCGGCCGTGGAGATGGCGATCCCCATCCGGTCGCGATTGCCCGGATCGAGTACGATGGTGTGGAGACACAGCCCGCCGCCCCCCGGCATCCACCGCGGCCGGTGCTCGTGATTGAGCAGTCCCTCGATCGGCGCCCAGCTCTCGCCCGCGTCGTCCGACCGGAACAGCGCCGCCGGCTCCACGCCGCACCAGACGACGTCCGGCTCGTCGGACCGGCCCGGCACGATCTGCCACACCTGTGCCAGCGACAGCCCCGATGACTCGGGAAAGCGCACGGCCTGCCGCTCGGGCTCGCTCCAGCTCTGGCCGAAGTCGTCGCTCGTGCGGATCGTCGCGCCCCAGTGATTGCTGTGCACCCCCGCCAGGATCCGCGTTCGCCCGGCGCGCTGGTCGAAGGCGAGCGAGTAGACGGCTTCGCCGGCGAAGTGGGGACCGTCGATCTGCCACCGCGTGCGCGATGCGTCGGCGGTGAAGATGAACGCTCCCTTGGTGGTGCCGACCAGGACGAGAACGTCGCCCAGCACGTGACGGGCGGCGGAGATGCGGCGCGTGGGCATCGCGGAGGGGTGAGGGGGTTCCGGAGAAAGGAGCACAACGGTGCGCCCACTCGATCCCGCGCGCAAGCCGCTCGACCCCGTTGCTTTCGGTGTTTCTTCGGCTTACTGTTTGCCCCTCGGCGGATCGATCGGGCCTCGGCGGGAGGGACGGATGATGGCGAAGACAGGCGTCGGCGAGCACGACCTCTCGGCCTATGCGCTCGTGGCCGACCGGATCACGCTGTTCTACCAGCGCTACCCGGCGGGACGGATCGTGACCGAGCTGCACTCGCGCACCGAGCGCGAGATCACCTTCCGGGCGCTCGTCTACCGCGGACCCGCCGACGTCGAACCGGCGGCGACCGGCTGGGCGTCCGAACGAGAAGGGGACGGCCAGATCAACGAGGTCGCCTGCCTCGAGAACACGGAGACGTCGGCCGTCGGCCGCGCCCTCGCGAACCTGGGCTTCACGGCCTCGAGCCGACGGCCGAGCCGCGAGGAGATGGAGAAGGCAGCCCGTCATCACGCACGGCTCGCCGCGCGCCCCACGCCGGTCCAGCCGATCCCGGCGCGGCCGGTGCCGCTCGACGCCGACCCGCTCCAGCGCCGCGCGAACGCCGTGCACGACGTGCTCGGGCTGATCGAGCGCGCCGAGGCGATCGGGTTCTCGGAGTGGCGCGGGAGGACGCTGCGCGCGGCGGTGCAGCGGCCCGATCTCACCCCGCGCACGCTGACCCGCCTGGAGCGCCGGATCCGCGCCTGGATGGCGCGGCACCGCCCGCACGGGCGGTAGGCGCGGCGCGTGTCACAGCCCGGTGCCTTTGTCCCAGAGGCGGGGCACCCGACGACCAGCGACGCCGACGGTCGCGGCGCGAGGCCGAGCAACGAAAGGACGTGGTCGATGCGCAAGGCGGGGCGGCCGGGCGGTGGAGGCGGGACGGGGGGAGGTGGGGGAGAATGGACGGTCGAGCGGCCGGCTCCGGCTTCGGACGTCGCCGCTGCCGCACCGAAGGACTACGACATCGTCGTCGCCATGCGGCGCGGCGAGGCACTGGCGTTCGAGCGCTTCATCGAGCGGTTCCACCGCATCCTGCTCGACTACGCGCGCCGCGCGGGTGTAGCGCCGGCGGAGCGCGACGAGCTGGTGAGCGAGCTGCTCGACGACGTGGCGATCCAGCTGATGACGCGCAGCACGCCGCTGCCGCAGAACCCGCGCATGTACCTGCTCTCCGCGCTGCGCCACAGGCTGCTGAACCGCAAGCGCGGGAGAGAGCGGCGGCATCGCGTGGTGTCGGAGGCAGCGCGCGCCGCGTACGGCGACCGCGATCCCGCGACGGGCGAAGCGGCCGCGGGATGCTCGGAGGACATGGTGCGCGCGAGCCGCGGCCCCGAGTGGGAATGCGCGCCCCTGCCGCGCGTGCTCGAGCGGCTGGCCGGCCGCCTGAGCGAGGCGCTCGGCCCGGACGAGCGGCAGCTGCTCGTCGCCGTGGCGGAGAACATCCCGCAGCGCGAGATCGCCGAATGGCTCGGCGTTTCGTACGTCGTGGCGCGCAAGCGACTGGAGCGGCTGCGCGCGCGGCTCACCGACGTCGCGATGCAGTATGCGAACTCGCTCGAGCCCGACGACGCGCGCGAGCTGCAGCGTTTCTTCCACCGTTGCCGCGCGCGCATCGGCGCGCGCGCGATCGCTGGCGACGGCGACGCGTTCACGCGCGAGGCATAGCCGCGCCCCGTTACCCGAGGATGAGATCATGAGACGTCCCCCTCCCATCGACGACCGAGCCGTGCCACAGTCCGAGCCACGCGACGAGCGAATGGCGACGCTCCGCAGCCAGCAGCTGCTGGCCGAGCTGGCGGCGCGCGCGGAGATGGAGCGCGGCGACTCGCCGTACTACACGGACGAGCGCGTCGTGGGCTGGCTCGCGCGCGAGGTGAGCTCGTCGCACCGGTCCAGCGAGGGCTGGAGTCCGGCGCGCATTCGCTCGGCGGCGACGCGGATGCGCGCCCGGGTGGAAGCGGCGCGACTCAAGGTGCGGCTGGTGACCGGCTCGCCGCCGGTGGAGCGCGCCGCAGCGCCGGGGATGATCGCCGACGTGCTCGACGTCGCGCGAAGCATGCGAGCCGCACCGCAACTCGACCTCGGCGCGGCCGCCGGCGTGGGACGCGACCTGTGGGACGAGCCCTGCGAGCAGTGGGTGCGGATTCCGGACGACGCGCCCGCGGGAAGCTTCGTGTCGCTGCGAGTCGTGGGCGAGAGCATGGATCCGCTGCTGCACACCGGCGACTCGGTGCTGGTGCAGGTGGGCAGCGCGGTGGCGCGGGATACCGTGGTGCTCGCGCGCGTGCCGGACGCGGGCTACGTGGTGAAGAAGGTGGGCAAAGTGACGCGGGCGCAGCTCGAGCTGCAGTCGCTCAACGACGCCTTCCCGACGATCGTCGTGCCGCGCGACGAGCGCACGATCGTGGGCACGGTGGTGCTGCGCTGGTGTCCACACGGCGCGCGTGCGTGAGCGTCACGCGCCGGTGCTCTTCTCTCGTGATCGTCGAGATGGCGACGAGCTGCGAACGTGAGCGAAGGGAGGAGAGATGAAGAGCACGAGGACGTCGGGAGCGCGCACACAGGTGGGGCGAGTCGCGGAGCAGGACTCAGTGGAGCGGGGAGCAGAGGACTACGAAGGGGCGTTCGCGCGAGTGCGGTTGGTGCGGGCCTGGATCGCCGCCGCGGCGGCGCTGGTCGCGATGCTGTACGGGTACGTGGCGCTGTTGGAGCGGGTGGTGAAGTAGCGGTGAGTTGGTGGGTTGGAGGGTGGGATCGTGAGTTGAACGGCCTCGGGATGCTCCTGCCTCCCGAGGCCGTTTCCAACCAACCCACGATCCAACCAACCCACTCACTATCTTCCCCCCCATGCCACTCGCCGAACTGCTCCAGCGCCGCCGCTCGATCAAGCGATTCACCGAGCGTCCCGTCACGCGCGCCGAGATCGAGACCATGCTCGCCGCCGCCGTGCTCGCCCCGAACCACCGTCTCACCGAGCCATGGCGCTTCTACGTGCTCGGACCCGAGGCGCGCGAGGCCTACGGGCGCGCGCTCGGCGTGCGCAAGGCGCGCAAGATCGAAGACCCGGACGCCTCGCGCACGATGCGCGAGCGCGTCGCCGCGGAGCATCGCGCGCTCCCGTGCATGATCGCCGTCGCCGTCGTGAAGAACGACAATCCGGAGATCACCGAGGAGGACTACGCGGCGACGATGATGGGCCTGCAGAATCTCGCGCTCACCGCGGTCGAGCTCGGGCTTGGCACCGCGATGCGGACGGGGGGTGTGATGGGTGACGAGGCGGCGCGCGCTGCGGCGCGCGTCGCCGAGAACGAGCGCATCGTCGCGATCGTCAACGTCGGCGAGCCGGCCGAAGTGCCGGCAGGGCCGAAGAAGACGCCGGCGACCGAGTTCACGCGGTGGGTGAAGTAGGAAGACACTGCTGTACGCAGTACTCGAGTACCACTGCGGTACATGGACCGGCAGACCAGTCCCACGAATGACTCGACGCCGCCCTACCCGAACCGCTCCGATCAGAGCGTCCCGGAAGAGCGGCGTCGGTGCATTCGTCGGCGCAGTCGCGCGGGTCCAGGTACCTGGTACGTCAGTCGTACCGCGTACGGCAGTGCCTCTACCGCGTCACCTCCGCCGCTCGTCTCTCGCGCCGAGTGGGCGGCGGATGATGATCTCGTCACGTCCGTCGTCGCCGCGCTTGAGCACCACCGCATCGTCCCGGTCCACCGGCACGCGGATCTCGTCGTCGCGCGTGCGCACGTCGCGCTCCACGACCGCGCGGTCCACGCGCTCCCGGTCGACCAGGTCGCGTTCCGTGTGCTCGCGCGCCACCAGATCGCGCTCCGCCCGTTCACGCGCCGCGAGCTCGCGCTCCGAATCCACTCGGCGCGCGGCGATCTCCGCGTCGGTGCGCGGCCGCCGGGCCCCGAAGAAGCGTCGGTCGTCGTAGCCGTCGTCGTCGTAGAAGCCACGCGTGGCTCCCGCGGTGGCGCCGGTCGCCGCGGCGGCCGCAGCCTCGCCGAGCGAGAAATGACGGCGCACCTCGAGCTCGTGCGTGCGCGTGAGACGGCCATGGTCGTACAGCGGCAGCAGTCCGAAGCGCTCCGCCGTGAGCGGCACGCGCACCACGTCCTTCCCGTCGACCACCTGCGCGGTGCCGATGGGGACGAGCACGTCGCGATCGCCCGGCGACGCGGCCAGCTCCTTCGTGAGACGCACGTCGAGATAGCGCGTGCGCATGTTGTCGACGTCGATCAGCAGGTCGTGCACCTTGCCGACGTGCTGGCCGTCGGCGGAGTCCACGCGCCAGCCGCGAATGTCGGGATAACCCTCCGCGACCTCGAAATCGTCCAGTGCGCTCAGCGGCGCGATGCGCACCCCATCCTCGGTCTGGTACACTCGATCTTTCGCCATCGGACGCTCCGAAGAAAAAGCGATCTCAAGCCATCGTGCGGACGAGGGCAGGGAGAGCAATGCGCGTTCCAGATCTCGAGCACGAACAGCGGTTGCCGAGCGTGCCACCCAATCGATGCGAGCTACGCAACGGAGCGTCCGTCCAGGACGGAGCGTCCGTCCCATATGGTTCGCCTCGCTGAGCCTCGCGCGAGACGGGCACGGTGGAGAGATTGCGATCGTCACGTTCAGGACACCACCATGTCGCGAACTCCGATAGCGCTGAGCTGGAGCGGCGGGAAGGACAGCTCGCTCACGCTCCAGCATCTTCGCGCGCGCGACGAGCACGAGGTGGTGGCGCTGCTCACGAGCGTCACCCGAGAGTACGATCGGGTGAGCATCCACGGCGTGCGGCGCGCGCTTCTCGAAGCGCAGGCAGCTGCGCTCGGCCTGCCGCTCATCGAGGTCGTGCTCGAGCCGAAGTCGTCGGACGAAGCGTACCAGCGAGCGTTCATCGACGCGCTCGCGGTGCTCGCCGCGCGCCACCCCGCGGTGCGACACATCGCCTTCGGCGATCTGTATCTGCACGACGTGCGAGACTATCGCGACCGCCTGCTCGCCGGCACGACGTATCATGGGCTCTATCCGCTCTGGGAGCGCCCGACGCGCGCGCTCGCCGAGTCGTTCATCGCCGACGGTTTCGAGGCGACGCTGGTGTGCGTGGACGAGACGCAGATCGACGCGCGATTCGCCGGCCGCCCGTTCGACCGTGCGCTGCTGGATGAGCTCCCCACGTCGACGGATCCCTGCGGCGAGAATGGTGAGTTCCACACCTTCGTGCACGGCGGACCGATCTTCGCCCGCCCGATCCCCGTCATGCGCGGCCAGATCGTACGGCGCGAGAACCGGTTCACCTACTGCGACCTGCTGCCCGCCTGAAGGTACGAGTCGCTGACGCTCAGGCAGCCGAGCGTAGAGGCAGCCAGAGGGTGAACCGCGTCCCGCGCTGCTCGCCATTCACCGTGACGTCGCCGCCGAGGAGGCGCGCGACGCGGCGGGCGATCGAGAGGCCGAGGCCGGCGCCCGGCTTGTCCCCCGACTCGAGCCGCGTGAACTCACCGAAGATCTCCTCGCGCTTATCGGCTGGAATTCCGGGCCCGTCGTCGACGACGTGGATGGCGAGCCGCGCACCGCCGTCTGCGTCGGGCGGCGCCAGCATCTCCGTTGTCACTTCGATGCGGCCGCCATGCGGAGTGTATTTGATCGCGTTCGACAAGAGGTTGCCGAGCACCTGCGCGACGCGCGAAGGATCCGTGACGAGGATCATCTCCGATCGATCATCGGCGTGCACGAGCGCGAGCCCGGCCGCTTCGGCCGCCGCGCGGTGCTCCTCCACCGCGTCGCGCACCACCTCGCGCAAGATCACCCGGTCGAATTTCACGGTGAGCTGCCCGGCCTCGGCCCGCGCGAGCTCCAGCAAGTCCTCGATCAGGCCCATGAGCGCACGCACGGAGCGCCGGATGCGCGCGACGCTGTCCCGCTGGTCAGGGGTGAGCGGCCCGCGCAGCTCGTCCTCCAGCAGCTGCGCGTGGCCGTCGATCGCGTGGATGGGATTCTTCAGGTCGTGGCTCACGCCGCGCATGAACCGCGCGCGCGAGGCCATCGCCTCGGCGAGAGCGGCGCGTCTTTCCTCTGCTTCCACGGCATAGGCGTGCGCGCGCTGGCTCAGCCGCCAGGTGGCTCCGGCAGCGGCGAGCGCGAGGAGGCTCAGCAGGGCGGCGGCCCGCTGCTGAATCCGCTCGCCGTCGTCGATCCGCTCGCGTCCCTCTCGTGCGGCCGCCGTGAGTGCCTGGTCGAGTTGCGCTGCGGCGACGAGCATGCTGTCGTAGATCGCCTCCAGCGCTGGGTCATGACGCGTCCCGAGTGCGGGAGGTGAGCGGAGCACGGTGGCGTCCACGGCGGCGTGCCAGCGCTTCTCGAGCGCGAGCAGATCATCCAGTCGCTGACGCGGCATCGCCAGCTCGTCCATTCGCTGCCGCGGCAGCCGGCCAAGCTCCGAGACGAGCGACGTGAGCCGCGCGTAAGCGGCGCTCTTCTTCGCATCGGCGTCGCGGAAACGGTGCAGCGTGGCCGGGTCGCGATCGTCGACGTAGTCGTCCATCGCCGAGCCCTCCTGCGCCATGTGCAGATGCACCTGCGTCATGAGGCTGCGGCCCGTGTCGGCGAGCACGTTCGTTTCCTCCTGCACGGGCTGCAGCCGGCGATCGGTGGCCCACGGGATGGCGATGAGCGCGGCCAGGCTCAACACGACGAACGCGAACAGCGACCGCGACGCCCACTCGGGAGCGGGACGCGTAGAAGGCGGCACTCGATCTGGCATGCGACTGAACGTGACGAGAAGCGGGCGCGGCGCCGAGCGGTACCCGGAACGAACGCCCCTCAGAAGTACGCGATCGCACGTGCGGTCGTTCGCGCCAGCGCTTGCACGCGGGCTCGACCACACGCCGATCCGTACGCGGGTGCACCGTACCCCGCCGAGCGGTGCCCGGTCCGCTCCTTGCTCGATGACCCGCGCTCGTTCGCCCGGCCGTCATGAGGACACCGGGCTCGACGAGCCTGCGCAAGTGGAGGACGGCGCAGCAACCGGCGCGTCGTCGAACGCCAGTCGAGAAGGGGGCCACCACGATGAACATCCTCGGATCATTGATGGGCAAGATTCTCGGACACAGCGCGCGCACGTCCGAAGCGAAGGCCAACGCCGCGCGGCCCGCCGCGCCAGCAGCGGCACCCGCGGCCGCGCCCGCGGCGTCGGCAGCACCCGCCGCGGGTGCCGCCCCACCGGTGGTGGACGTCGAGACCGTGCTCGAGACCATGGCGGCCGGGACGAAGCAGGAGCTCGACTGGCGCCACTCGATCGTCGACCTCATGAAGCTGACCGGGATCGACAGCAGCCTCGCCAACCGGAAGGCGCTCGCGCAGGAGCTCGGGTACACGGGCGACATGAACGACAGCGCGACGATGAACGTGTGGCTGCACAAGCAGGTGCTGCGGAAGCTCTCGGAGAACGGTGGGCAGGTGCCCGCGAACCTGCTCGACTGAGCGGACGGGCGCGCGCGGCATTCGTCTCGCCGCGCGCGCCCCGTCCTTGCATTGATGCTGGGCATGTCAGCGCGACTGGCCGACACGCTCGAGCAGTGCATCCCCGCGATTCTCGACGAGTGGGGGCGCGCCGCCGCGGAAGGCGAGCTGCGCACGCTCTGCGACGAGGATCGCGCCGGAGATCTGGCCGCGGTGCTGCGCGCGATGTCGACCGCGCTGCATCCGCGCCCCCTGCCCGGGGCGGTGGATCAATTCATCGAGATCGCCGCCGCGCACGGCGCCCGACGTCGTGCGCAGGGCGTCCACGAGGCCTGTCTGTTCGAGGAGTACGACTACCTGGGAGCCGCGGTGCCGCACGGGCTGCGCGCCTGCAGGACGGCGCCGCTCGCGCCGGAGGATCTCGTGGCGCTGGAGGGAGGGCTCACCACGGCGATCCTGGCCGGCCTGCGCGGCTTTCACCGCGGTGAGTTCGAGCGGCGCGGGACCTGGGCGGAGGTGATGGCTCGCACCGCGAGCGAGTCGAGCGATCACGGCGCGGGAGCGCCGGCGCCTCGATCGGTGGCGTAGTCCGCGCCGTCGCCGGCGCCGGACGCTGATGCGTCCTCCGCTGCCGAGTCGCTCGGCAGCGGAGGACGAGCGTCAGACGAAGTTGGGCTCCTGGACCGCGACCCGGCGGTCGGCGCACGTATCGCACAACGCGATGCGCGTGTGACGCACGTGACCCTCGTCGCTCGGGGCGCTCACGGCGCCCGAGTGCAGGCTGACCGACGCTCTGCCCGCACTCTTGCCACAGTCGACGCAATGCAGCGTCTCCCCGATCTCACTGTGCATCATCCGGCGGTCCTCCATCGTGGTGGGGTTTTCTGCACGGCTCAAAACGCAATTACCTCGCCGGACTGAGGCAGCCAAATCCGTGGGACAACGGTATATCACGCTGGCCGAGCCCGCCAGAACGCCAGGAATGTGGAGAATGTGCAAAGGTGATGGATAGCACGCGTGCTGCCTCTAGGAGATGGCACTATGGCATCCATCTGGAAAGGCGCCCTGGCCTTCGGGCTCGTGAACATCCCGGTGGAGCTCCGTTCCGCCGTCCGCAGCGCCGAGAAGCTCTCCTTCCGGCAGCTCGACAAGAAGCACCACCAGCCGATCAAGTACGAGCGGGTGTCCTCCGTGGACGGCAAGACGGTGCCGTGGAGCGACATCGTCAAAGGCTACGAGATCTCCAAGGGGAAGTTCGTCATCGTGGACGACGAGGACTTCGCTTCGGCGGCCGTGGAGATGTCGCGGGTGCTCGAGATGACCGACTTCGTCCCCGCCGAGTCGATCGATCCGCGGTACTTCGATTCGCCCTACTTCCTCGTGCCGCGCGAAGGCGGCGACAAGGCGTATGCGCTGCTGCGCGACGCGCTGGCCGAGACCAACAAGGTCGGCATCGGGACCTTCGCGCTGCGGCAGAAGCAGCACCTCGCGGCCGTGAAGCCGATGGGCGACGCGCTCGTGCTCGAGCTGATGCGCTTCCAGGCCGAGCTCGTGGATCCCGAGGAGATGCGCTTCCCCGACTCGGAGAGCGTGAAGGTGCGTCCGCAGGAGCGCGACATGGCGGTGCAGCTGATCCAGAACCTGGCCGAGCCCTTCGACCCGTCGAAGTACCGCGACGAGTACCAGGACAAGCTGCACGCGATCATCAAGGCCAAGGCGAAGGGAAAGAAGCTCGCGATCGCCGACGCACGCGAGCCGGAGCAGACCAAGGTGGTGGACCTGGTGAGCCGCCTGCAGGAAAGCCTCGAGGCGAGCGCCGGCGGCAAGCGCTCGCGCGGTGCGGCGAAGCCGGCCGCCCACAAGCGCGCCACGAAGTCGGCTCGTCGCAAGACCGCGTAGCGGACGACATCGCGCGTCGCACGTCAGCACAGCGTGCCCGACGGAGGGAACGATGAGCGAGGGAACGATGATGAGCACAGCCGATGACCACACCCGCGCCGAGGGTGGAACCCAGACGGTGGACCTCGCGCACTACCGCGCGAAGCGGATGCGGCAACGGCTGCTGCTCGTCGTCGAACGGTTGATGCGCGCAATCGAGCAGCGCAACGCCGGGCGCGTCTGGGCGATTCTCGACGACCCCGAGGCGTACCGGTACATCCCGGCGAACGTGCGCGAGGAGGCGATCATGCTGGCGCAGTTGCCGGGTGCATCGCTGCGTGCGCCCGTCCGGCTGTTCCGGTACCAGTATCTGCTCGAGCGACTCGGCGACGACACGCTCGGATTCGCGGAGGAGCAGACGCAGCTCGCGCTCGACCTCGCGCCGGTGAGCGTGTCCGGGCCAGCGAGGACGTCGACCGTGCGCGAGCTCCCCTTCGGCGAGCGGCGCTCTCCGCACGGTGGCCCGCGTCGCGGTGGTCGCGATCGGCGACACGCGGGATCGCGCTGAACGCGGGCGGCCGATGACGACGCGCACCGGCCGCTCGACGCGGCGCGCCATGACGCGCCGCCCGCATCCCGTGCTGCTGGCGAGCCGCCCCGACGGACCCGACGCCGAGGCCAGTGCACTCGTGGATCTGCTCGACGACGCGCTCGCCCACGGCACCGATGCGCTGTCGCTCGACGTGGACGGCCGCGCGGTGGGACTCAGCAATCTGACGAAGCGCTACTTCCCGCAGGGCGGCCCGGGCGCCCAGACCAAGGGCGACATGCTGCGCTACTATCTCGCCGTCGCCCCGGTGATCCTTCCGCACCTCGCGAAGCGCCCGGTGGTGCTCACGCGCTATCCGGACGGCGCCGGCGCGAAGGGGTTCTACGTGCAGCGCGCGCCGGAGCACCGACCATCGTGGGTGACGACGTGTACGACGTCGATCAAGCCGCCGAAGGAGCTGACGTTCCTCCGCATCGAGTCGACGGCGGCGCTGGCGTGGACGGCGAACCTCGGCGCGATCGAGCTGCACCCGTGGTACGCGCGCTGCTCGGCGCCGACGAAGCCCGACTTCCTGGTGATCGACCTCGACCCGCAGGAGGGCGCGCGGTTCGAGAAGGTCCGCGCGGCGGCGCTGCACGTGAAGGAGGCGCTCGACGCCTGGGGGCTCCCCGCGTTCATCAAGACGTCAGGGAAATCGGGGCTTCATCTCTACGTGCCGATCGTGCGCGGGCCGACCCAGCGCGAGGTGCACGCCGTGGCGCGCGACCTGGCCATCGCGATCGCCGCGCAGCACCCGCGGCTGTTCACCACCGAGTACCGCATCGCCAACCGTCCGCGCGGGACGGTGCTGCTCGACTTCAACCAGAACTCCGCCGGCCATACGCTCGCCGGCGCCTACTCGATCCGCCCGACACCCTCGGCCACAGTGTCGACCCCGCTCGGCTGGAACGAGCTCCGCGACGGTGCGGTGCCGCGCGACTTCACGATCGTGACGGTGCCGATGCGGCTCGCGCAGAGGGGGGATGCGTGGGCCGATATGGATCGGCGGCGGGTGGATCTGGGGGAGTGGAGGGAGGGGGTGATGAGGAGGGCGGGGTAACTGCAACTGCGAGTACCGGGTACTCGAGTACCTGGTACCGAGACCCGGTCAGCGCGCCCCCTGAATGCTCGTCGGGAGCGCGACCCGGACAGGTCGCAAAAGACGACAGCGCGTCCCGAGAGAGGGACGCGCCGTGCCTTCAGGGGAGCCGTCGCGAGAGTCTGGGTACTGGGTACTGGGTACTGGGTACCCCGGTACTCGGTACTGGAGTGGTAGTTCAGTCGGCTCTACTCCTCCTCCTGATCACCTCGTCCAGGCTGCGCCGCATCGAGTCTCTCGCGAACATCGCATCTCTCACTGCATCGGCGAGCCGCGTGCGGCCCACGTCGACGCGTTGATGCTGAAGCTCGTCGAGGTAGCGGCAGGTTTCGATGTAGCTGCGCAGGAGGCTCGACAGGTCACGGTCGTGCGACTCGACGATCGCCAGCCACTCGTACGGGCCCGATGCCTCGAGGCGTGACGGGTCGACGCAGGTGGCGGCAGCGGCATGCACCGTCTCGCGCACGGCGGCCATGATGTGCGCCGGCAGCTGCCTGTCGCCCTGCGGCCGGTCGGGGCTGCGACGCTCGGGCCGGTCGGCGGCGTCGTCAGTGCCCCGGGTGAACTTCGCGAGCCCGTTCTCAGTCGCCACTCGCCACATCTCCGTCATGGACTCCCCCACGTTGCGCGCCCTGATCGACCCCGCCGACGAGCCCCACGTCACCCAGGAAGACTACGCGAGCGCTCGCGCTCCCGTTGCGCGGTGCCCGGCCCGGGTGCCGTTGGCCGAGCGCCGGCGCCTCGACGCTCGGCCCATACGGCTCCATCTTGAGTCGGACGACGTGGGGGCACAGTCGACCACTCATCGTCAGGAGCGACCAGATGACCATGGACCGCCGCCGATTCGTCGGCACCATCGCGGGCGCCGCGCTCGGGCCGCTGGCGATCGGAGACCGCGTCGCAGAGCCACGCGCGACACGTGACCACGGCGCCGCGTCGGCCGACGACCTTCCGTCCGACGTGACCTGCGTTCGACGTCCGCCGACCACGCGCGCGAACCGGCACTATCCAAACAACCGGTCGCCGCTGAGCCCCGAATACTTCGTCAAGCTGCCCGTCGCCAGCATCACCCCGGGCGGCTGGCTGCGGCGCCAGCTCGAGCTCCAGCGCGACGGGCTCACGGGCCACCTCGGCGAGATCAGCATCTGGCTGTCGAAGCCCGACAACGCGTGGCTGAGCAAGGACGGGAAGGGCAAGCACGGCTGGGAGGAGCTGCCGTACTGGCTCAAGGGATACGCCAACATCGGCTACGTGCTGAACGACGCCGCGATGATCGCCGAGGCGAAGTTCTGGATCGAGGCCGTGCTCGCGAATCAGCGCCCCAACGGCGACTTCGGGCCCGACGTCTACAAGGGTCAGGGCAAGCGCACGCCGTCGCGCGACCTGTGGACGAACATGCCGATGCTGTTCTGCCTGCAGTCGTATCACGAGTACACGCGTGATCCGCGGGTGCTGCGGCTGATGGAGCGCTACTTCGCCTGGCAGCGTACCGTCCCCGACGACCAGCTCCTGAAGGACTACTGGGAGAACAGCCGGGGCGGCGACAATCTCTACAGCGTCTACTGGCTCTACAACCGCACCGGAGATCGGTCGCTGCTCGAGCTCGCGACGAAGCTCCACCGCAACACCGCCGACTGGCGACAGAAGGGCAAGCTCCCCAACTGGCACAACGTCAACATCGCGCAGTCGTTCCGCGAACCGGCCACCTGGTGGCTGCAGAGCCATGACTCGCGCGATCTGAACGCCACGTACGACGACTTCGAGCTCGTGCGCGAGCTGTATGGACAGGTGCCCGGCGGGATGTTCGGCGCGGACGAGGACGCGCGTCCCGGCTACGACGATCCGCGGCAGGCGATCGAGACGTGCGGCATGGTGGAGCAGATGACGTCGAACGCGCTGCTCCTGCGCTTCACAGGCGACTCGTTCTGGGCCGATCACACCGAGGACGTCGCGTTCAACATGTTCCCAGCGGCGTTCACCGCGGACTACCGCGCGCTGCGCTACCTCACGGCGCCGAACATGGTGGTGAGCGACGGTCGGAACCATCATCCCGGAATCGCGAACAATGGGCCTTTCCTCATGATGAACCCGTTCAGCAGCCGCTGCTGCCAGCACAACCATTCGGCGGGCTGGGTCTACCTCGCCGAGAACAGCTGGATGGCCACGCCGGACGACGGGCTCGCCGCGCAGCTCTACGGCGAGAGCGAGGTCCGGGCCCGCGTCGGCGACGGCGTGGACGCGCGACTCGTGTCGAACACGCGGTATCCGTTCGAAGAGCAGGTGCGCATCGCGGTGCACACGCCACGAGCGGTCGACTTCCCGCTCTATCTCCGCGTGCCGCGCTGGTGCCGCGCCGCGGCGCTCCGCGTCAACGGCCAGCGCGTCGCCGTCGACGCGCGGCCGGGCGAGTACCTGCGCATCGCGCGGCGGTGGCGCGAGGGCGATCGCGTCACGCTCGACCTGCCGATGGAGCTCGGCGTGCGTGAATGGCGCAAGAACAAGAACAGCGTGAGTGTCGACCGCGGCCCGCTGACGTTCTCGCTGGCGATCGCCGAACGCTACGAGCGGCGCAGCAGCACCGAGACGGTGCAGGCCGACGCGCGATGGCAGGAGGGTGCCGACGCGAGCAAGTGGCCCGCGTTCGAGATCCAGCCCGCGTCGCCGTGGAATTACGCGCTGCTGG
The DNA here is from genome assembly GCA_035265545.1 of Gemmatimonadaceae bacterium. Taxonomy (GTDB): domain Bacteria; phylum Gemmatimonadota; class Gemmatimonadetes; order Gemmatimonadales; family Gemmatimonadaceae; genus AG11. The sequence goes on from DATFOL010000398.1 coordinate 14,652, forward strand.
TGAACGACGTGGATCCACGCGCGTCGTTCACGGTCGTACGCAAAGCGTGGCCCGCCGACGGGAACCCGTTCGCCACCAACCAGGCGCCCATCGAGCTCCAGGCCCGCGGCAAGCGGCTTCCCCAGTGGACGATCGACGAGACCGGCCTCGCGGCGGTGCTGCCGCAGAGTCCCGTCGCGTCCAACGAGCCGGTGACGGCGATCAGGTTGGTGCCGATGGGGGGAGCGAGGTTGAGGATCTCGGCGTTTCCGAAGGCGGTGTGAGCTGCGACTGCGGGTACATGGTACCTCGGTCGGCTCCCGGAATGCCATCATCCGCGTTCGAGTGCAGATCCCTCGACTCGCTTCGCTCGCTCGGGATGACGCCGCTCGCCGCGCGAGGCGTCGTCATCCAGAGCGGAGCGCGCAGCGCGGAGTCGAGGGATCTGCACCTCGCTGGTCGCGGCCCCGAAGTGCATTCAGGGGCGAGCCGGTCGGGTCTCGGTACCTAGTACTTGAGTACCCGGTACTCGTAGTTGCAGTTGCAGTTCACTTCAAGTGCTTCTGCAAGAACTGCAAAAAGATCGGCCAGTCGTATGGCAGAATCCCGTGCCTCCCCTCATGCATCGAGTACCCGAGGGTGCTGAGCACCGGCTCGCCGGGCGCGGGGTAGTGATCGACCGCCAGGCCCTCCTTGCCGAACAGCTTCCACACCGGTGAAGCGGCGACCGCGGCGAGGTACTCGCCCTTGGGGTCCGACCAGAAGTCCGTGCTCCCCGTCTGCAGCAGCAGTGGACGCGGTGCGATGAGCGAGATCAGCATGTGCCCATCGAATGGAAGCTCGCTCACCCGATCGCCGTACGTCTGGTAGGCGCGGGCGAACTGATAGTCGTAGCGGCTCGAGTCCGTCATGTGACGGACGGTCTCGCCGTAGTTCCGACGACTCAGCGCCGCGCCGCTCTCACCGGACACGCTGGCGAGGATCACGGCGAAGCGCGGGTCCGTCGCGCCTGTCCACAACACGGTCTTTCCCAACCGTGACGAGCCGAGGAGCGCGACGCGCTTCGCGTCGATCGCCGGCTCGGTCTCGAGGTGGTCCATCACTCGGCGCAGCCCCCACGCCCAAGCGGCGATCGCGCCCCATTCGTCGGGCTCGAACTGCGTCTGCCCTGGCTCGAGATACCGACCTCTGATCCCGAACGGGATGCCACTGTCGAAGTCGGGCTCGATGTCGCCGTAGTACAGCGTCGCGAAGCCAATCCCGCTCGCGAGGAAGGGGAGCACGTCGACGCGTCCGGCGGCGCTTGGTGGTGGCGCCGGCACGCGCTTCTTCTCGCGGTTCCACATCTCGCCCGGTTTGATCCCCGGATCGTCGACGACGTTCGCGTTGGGAGAGAAGCTGATCTGCAGCAGCAGCGGCACC
>DATFOL010000399.1:0-3141 GCA_035265545.1 Gemmatimonadaceae bacterium
GCGTGAGACGGTGCGCGGCCGCGCCGTCGGTGGTGAGGAGCAGCACCCCTTCGGTGAGATAGTCCAGACGGCCGACGTAGGTCAGCCCGGGCCGCTTCGGGACGAGATCGAACACCGTACGCCGGCCCTCGGGATCGCGGCGCGACGTGATGACCCCCGCTGGCTTGTGCAGCACGAACCACTCGAGTGGCGCGGGCGCCTGGATGCGGGAACCGTCGACCGCGATGACGTCGCGCTCCGGATCGACGCTCTGGCCGATCTTCGCCGGTGCCCCATTCACGGTCACGCGGCCGTTCGCCACGAGCTCCTCGGCCTTGCGTCGAGAGAGCACTCCAGCGCGCGCCAGCGCGCGCTGGATGCGCATCGGTTCCGCCATCAGATCGGCCTGGGTTCGGCGCGCAGGGCGACCGCCAGCTCGTCGGCGCGCGGCAGCTCTTCGAGGTGCCGCAGCGCGAAGTACTCGAGGAAGATCGGCGTGGTACCGTAGAGGAGCGGGCGGCCCATCCCTTCACCGCGGCCCACCACGTCGATGAGGCCGCGCTCGTGCAGCGACTTGAGCACGCTGCCGACCGAGACGCCGCGGATCTCCTCGATCTCGGCGCGTCCGATCGGCTGACGGTACGCGATCAGCGCCAGCGTCTCGAGCGCTGCCGCGCTCAGTCGCGCCGGGCGGGCGGCGAGCTGCGCACGCTCGATCGCCTCGGTGTACTCCGCGCGGGTGAGAATCTGCCATCCGCCGCCGATCTCCACGAGCTCCACACCGTGTCCGTCGACGTCGTAGTGCTCGCGCAGCTCATCGAGCGCGGCCGCCAGCGCGGCCTTCGATGCATCGGGGTCGAGCGCGGCAAGCTCCTCGGTCGGGATCGGCCGGGCGCTGGCGAACAGCGCCGCCTCAAGCAGCTTCGCTAGCGGCGTCACTCGTGATCTCCACGTTGGCGAATGGGCGCGGCTGCCGCACCCGGCACTCACCGAGCTTGGCCATCTCGAGCAGCCCGAGAAGCGTCGAGAGCACCTGCCATGGCTCGGCGCCGTAAGGAACGAGATCGGTCCAGCGCGCGCGCGCGCGGATGGCGAGCAGACCGCGAATGACGGCGATGGCGCCAGGCACGTCGATCCCGCGCGGGATGACGTCGTGGATCGCCGGGTCGCGCGCGACGCGCAGGATGCGATCGACCGCGGCAAGGAGCTCGGTCAGCGAGAGCGCGAGCGGGGCTTCCGGCGGCGCGGGCGCCTGCGGAACGTAGGCGCGGGCAAACCGGCTGCGACGCTCCTCCCCTGCGCGCTCGAGCACGTCCACGACTTCCCGCATCTGCTGGTACTCGAGCAGTCGACGAACCAGTTCGGCGCGCGGGTCGTCCCACGCCTCCTCGCCGTCGGTGCGCGGCAGCAGCATCTGCGCCTTGATGCGCAGCAGCCGCGCGGCCATCTCGAGATAATCGGCCGCTTCGTTGAGCTGGAGGGTTCGGATCCGCACCAGGAACTGCGCGGCCACGCGCGCGATCGGGATGTCGTAGATGTCGACCTGCTCCTCGCGTATCAGCGTGAGCAGGAGATCGAGCGGTCCGGAGAATTCCGTGAGCTCGATGACGAACGACGGCGGTGCGCCGCCGAGCTCGGGCGAGTAGCCCTGGTACGTCGCGGTCTCGGTCATGGAGACAGCCACTGCATGGCGGTCGTCAGCTGGGAGGCTTGCACGAGCGAGAAGAGACCGTCGGCGACGCGATAGAACGGCGCGAGCCAGGCGATCAGGAAACGCTCACCCCACGCGAGCAGCGCGATGAGCACGAGCAGGCCGAAGCGGCCGAAGCGGACATACTGCACGGCGAGCGGCCGTGGCAGCAGATACTTGAAGACGTGCGAGCCGTCGAGCGGCGGGATAGGAAGCAGGTTGAACGCGATGAGCAGCGTGTTGAGGCTCACCCCGATCTCGCACATCGCCTGCACGATGCCGAGCGTGCCGAGCAGCGCCGGCACCGCGCGTCCGAGCGCGCCCGCCAGCGCGTAGAGCGCCACGCACGCGAAGACGATCAGGGCATTCGTCGCGACTCCCGCGAGCGAGACGATGATGTCGCCGAGACGGAGATGCCGGTAGTTCCGTGGATCGACCGGCACCGGCTTTGCGCCGCCGAACACCATCGGCCGCGCTCCCGCCGCCAGCGAGCCGGCGATCGTCATGAGCGGAAGCAGGATGGTGAAGAACGGGTCGATGTGCGACCTCGGATTCCACGTGAGGCGGCCCGCATCGAGCGCCGTCCGATCGCCCTGTCGAAGTGCCGCCCAGCCATGCGCGATCTCGTGCGCGATGACCGAGAACAGCAGGACCGGCCCGTACAGCAACAGGTTCTGGATTATCTGCAACGGCGGTGGGCGAGGGCTGCGGCTCCCTGCGGGTCAGGGGGGTGCGCGACCGGCGTAAGGTAGTGGCGGCCCCGAGGAGAGTAAAGCGTCGGATGGTCTCGGAAGTCGGCCGTGACGTTCGCTCGGAAACCAGCGCGCGACAGACACTTACGAATCGGACCCAGTACCCGACGGAGTCGCTCGGGGAGCCAAGGCCGTCGCGGTCCAGCGCGAGAAAAGCCGCATCCTGGACGCGGCCTTTCGCTCAGCGCGCACCGGCACCTCGTCTCGGAGCTGCCTCGCGCACGCGCGCAGTCGACGGGCGTGGGCGACCAGGGCATGCGCGGCCGCACGAACCGCGTCAAGCTCGGCTTGTTTACGCCGCGCGGTCTGCACGGCCCGTGCAGACCGCGCGGCGATGCTCAGCTCTCGCCGGCCCGATGGAAGCATGATCATGATGCGTGTCGCGGCGCATCCTCGATGCCAGGAGACACGCGCATGACCGGGACCGCACGTTCACCAAGCCCCCGCTCGAGACAGCCGGCCGATGGATTGATACAGTCGAACAGGGACACTGCCAACGTACTGGGTAGTGTCCCTTTTTCGCCGTTACAGACGGCAGGAAATCAATGCGTGGCAGAGGCTTACGAACCTGACCCTTTGCCAGACGGAGCCGTCCTAGAGGACGGTTTTATCGTCTGGTTTTCCGCGCCTCTCCCCGAATCCGCGCCGGTGGGCGAAGCTGAGGAACCCGTCGTCATCGAGTGCCGGCCCAGGGGGGAACGGGACGCGGGGCTCGGCGGG
>DATFOL010000400.1:0-4252 GCA_035265545.1 Gemmatimonadaceae bacterium
CGATGCAGCCGCGCGCCACGTGCGCCTCCGCAACTTCTCCCTCGACATGGTGCTCGAGCAGAAGGTGCGTCGCGCGGTAGCGGGCGGCGAGACGCTCAGCGGCTTCGTCGGCGCGATCGCGTCGCCCACACCGGTTCCCGGCGGCGGCAGCGTCGCGGCGCACGCCGGAGCGGTCGGCGCGGCACTCGCCCAGATGGTCGCCGGGCTCACCGTCGGCAAGAAGAAGTACGCCGCCGTGGACGCCGAGATGCGCGAGCTCGCGGTGCGCGCCGCGGCGCTCGGCAACACGCTCTCCGTGCTCGTCGCCCGCGACGCGGAGGCGTATGCCGCGGTGACCGCCGCCTACAAGCTCCCCGGAGAGACTCCAGAGCTCGAGTACGTGAAGAAGCAGAAGATCGACGAAGCGCTCGTCGCCGCGGCCGCGGTGCCGCTCGAGACGGCCGCCGCCTGCGCCGACGTCGCCGAGCTCGCCCTCGCCGTGGCCGAGCGGGGCAACAGCAACGCGGCGAGCGACGCCGGCATCGCCGCGCTACTCGCCGAAGCGGGGTGCATCGGCGCCAGCTACAACGTGCGGATCAATGTCGGCGCGCTGGGCGATCGGTCGCTTGGCGTTCGGCTCGCTGAGGACGTTGGGGAGATCGTCGAGCGCACGCGGGAGTTGGCGCGGCGGACGGGGGAGGTGGTGGAGCGGGCGCTAGGTGCCTGAAGGCCCGTGAGTTGGTGAGTTGGATAGTTGGTTAGTTGGTCGGTTGATTGGTGAGTTGACGACGCGATCCACTACCCGCCGCGTCGGAATGGTGACGCCGGATGCCACGCTGGTTCGCACCATTCTGCAATGCAGGATACGAAGAACCTGATCGTGGCGGAGCACGCACGGCGACTTGCCGTCGCGGTATATCGGCTCACCATCGCATTCCCTTCCGAAGAGCGATTCGGCCTCGCACAGCAGATGCGCCGAGCTGCCGTCTCCATCGGCTCGAACATCGCCGAGGGCTGCGGAAGGCGAGGCAATCGCGAGCTACTGAATCATCTCTACATAGGGTTCGCTTCTTCCAGCGAGTTGGCGTTCCAGCTCCAGCTCGCGGCCGACCTCGGGTTCGGCGCGGATCACGATCGCGAAATCACGCGCAATGAGCTCCTGCGCGTCCAGCGAATGCTCAACCGCCTGACGGCTTATCTCCGCGCCCAACCAGCTCAGAGACGAAAAGAGGGCCCTCCGCGAACGAAGGGCCCCAGCCGTCAACTCACCAATCAACCGACCAACTAACCAACTATCCAACTCACCAACACACCTGTTGCCCGCGGCTACGCCGCGGTCAGCACCCGATGCCCGTTCTCCGTGATCGCCACGGTATGCTCGAAATGCGCCGAGCGCGATCCATCGACCGTCACGATCGTCCATCGATCGGCCAGCGTGCGGGTCGTCGGGCCGCCGACGTTCACCATCGGCTCGATCGCCAGCGTGAGGCCAGGCACCAGCTTGAGGCCGCGCTTCGGCTTGCCGTAGTTCGGGACCTGCGGCTCCTCGTGGAACTCGACGCCGATGCCGTGGCCGACCAGGTCGCGCACGATACTGAATCCGGCGTCCTCCACTACCTGCTGCACCGCGGCGCCGATGTCGCCGAGGTGGTTACCCGGGATCGCCGCGGCGATCCCTGCCTGCAGGGAGCGCTCGGTCACGGTGAGTAGCCGCGTGGTCTCCTCGTCCACCTCTCCCACCGGCACCGTCGTCGCCGAATCGGTGAAGTAGCCTTCGTAGCCCACACCGACGTCGATCGAGATGATGTCGCCGTCCTTGAGCACGCGCTTTTTGGACGGGATGCCGTGCACGATCTCGTGGTTGATCGAGGTGCAGAGCGTGCCCGGAAAGCCGTACAGTCCCTTGAACGCGGGGGTCGCCCCTGGATGGCTGCGGATGAACGACTCGGCGAGCGCGTCGAGGTCCATGGTCGACATCCCCGCCTTCACCTCACGGCGCAGCAACGCCACCGTGGCCGCGAGGATCTTCCCCCCCTCGGCCATCAGGTCGATCTCGCGTACGCTCTTGAGCTGGATCACGTGCCGGTGCCTCGCGTCCTCAGGTGGCGAGCGCGCCGAGCGCGCGCGCCGTGACGTCCTGTACGGATCCTACGGCATCGATGACGGCGACGCGAGTGCCATGCGTCCTGTACCACTGGAGCACGGGCGCCGTCTGGCGCTCGTAGACGGCCAGCCGGTTGCGGATCGCATCGGGCTCGTCGTCGGGCCGGCGAACCAGGCGCCCGCCGTCCTTGTCGCACGCGCTGCCGGGCTCGCGGCCCGTGTAGGGGGTCTGGCAGCGCTCGCAGACCGTACGGCCCGCGAGCCGGCGCACGATCTCCTCGTCGTCGATGTCGAAGCAGAGCACGGCCTTCACCTCCTGACCCAGCTCCTCGCACACTGCGGCGAGGCCTTCGGCCTGTGGCACCGTGCGCACCACGCCATCGAGCAGGACGCCGTGGGCATGGCGCGGCTCGCTCAGCGCCACCTTGATGATGCCCAGAATCACCGCGTCGGGTACCAGATCGCCGCGGTCCATGTACGACTTCGCCTCGAGCCCCAGCGGCGTCCCGTTGCGGACCGCCGCGCGCAGCTCGTCGCCCGTGGCCAGCGTGGGAACGCCAAGCGCCGCTGCGAGCAGCGGCGCCTGTGTCCCCTTCCCAGCGCCGGGCTTGCCGAAGAGAAGGATGATCATTGCTGGGAGAGAGTGTGGTGCGTCGGGGTCAGAAGCCTCCGGGCGCCGACTGGCGGCCGCGGATCTTCAATCGCCCCTTCTTCATGAATCCGTCGTACTTCCGCAGCAGCAGGTGCTGCTGCATCTGCGCGAGCGTGTCGAGCGCGACGCCGACGACGATGAGCAGCGAGGTCCCCCCGAACTGGAACGGGACGTTCGCTGCGCGCGAGATCACCACCGGCAGCAACGCGATCAACGTAAGGAAGATCGCGCCCGGCAGGGTGATGCGGCTGACCACCTGGTCGATGTATTCGGCCGTCTTGGCGCCCGGCTTCACGCCCGGGATGAACCCGCCCTGCTTCTTCAGGTTCTCCGACAGGTCGATCGGGTTGAAGATGATCGACGTGTAGAAATAGGTGAAGAACAGGATGAGGATCGCCTGCGACACGATGAACAGCGCGGTGTCGGGAGCGAACGCCTCTGAGAGGCGCCGCGCGAACTCGTTCGCCGGGAAGAACTGGGCAAACGCGCCCGGGACGACGATGATCGATTGCGCGAACACGATCGGCATCACTCCCGCCGTGTTGATGCGCAGCGGGATGAAGCTCCGCGCCGCCTCTCGCATTCGGCCGCGGGCCATCGTGCGCTGTGGGATCTGGATCAGGATGCGCCGCGCCGCCATCGTCATGTAGACCACCGCCGCGACCACCGCCACCATGACCGCCGCCAGCACCAGGAGGGAGAACGCGCCCAGCGCGCCCGTCGTGACGAAGCGGAACGTCGTCCCGATCCCCGGCCAGATGCGCTCGACGATCGAGAAGAAGATGATCAGCGAGGCGCCGTTGCCGAGGCCGCGCTCGGTGATCTGCTCGCCGAGCCACATCACGAACACCGCGCCCGTCGTCAGGAAGAACGCCATCTGCAGCTTGAAGCCGAATCCCGGCGTGGCGACCGCGCCCTGGAGCGACTCGGTGAACAGGGCGAAGCCCCATCCCTCGATCGCCGCCAGGAACACCGTGGCATAGCGCGTCCACTGGTTGATCTTTTTCCGGCCTTCCTCGTCCTTCTGCATCTTCTCCACCTGCGGCACGACCGCGCCCGCGATCTGGAGGAAGATGCTCGCCGAGATGTACGGCATGATCCCCAGGGCGAACACCGTCGCCCGGGAGAGCTGCCCGCCGGTGAACAGGTCGTACAGCCCGAGGAGACCGCCCCCGTTCTGCGACTGGTTGCGGAAGAAGTCGGTCAGCGCGACGACATCCACCCCCGGCGCCGTGATGTGCGCACCGATCCGATAGACCAGCAGGCACAGGAGCGTGAAGAGGATCTTGTCCTTCAGCTCCGGCGTGCGAAACACGCTCGATACCGCCTGTGCGGCAGCGTTGTTCTGGGCCATGTGGCTCCTGGGGGTGCGGCGTTACTCCTCGACCTTTCCACCGGCGGCGACGATCGCCTCGCGGGCCTTGGCGCTGACCTTGAGGCCGCGCACCGAGACCGCCGTCGAGACTTCACCGTTCGCCAGCACCTTCACCGGTCCCTTCCGCAGCACGAGTCCTGCCG
>DATFOL010000401.1:0-7507 GCA_035265545.1 Gemmatimonadaceae bacterium
TCGCGCGAGTAGCGATTCGAGATGAACGAGAGCGACTCGTCGGTGAACTGGATGTCGGTGTCGCTGATGCCGTGATCCTCGAGCAGTCGTGGCAGCAGATATCGCCACGCGATCTCGACCTTCTCCTCCACCGTGTACCCGGCGATCCGGATGACCTCCATCCGGTCCCGCAGTGGAGCAGGGATGTCGAAGAGATTGTTGGCCGTGCAGATGAATAGCGACGACGACAGATCGAACGGCAGATTCAGGTAGTGATCGACGAACTCGTCGTTCTGACTGGGATCGAGCACTTCGAGCATGGCTGCGGTCGGGTCGCCCGATGGACCGCCGCCGGACATCTTGTCGATCTCGTCGATCATCAGCACGGGATCCTTCACCTGCACCCGGCGCAGTGCCTGGATCAGCAGGCCCGGCATCGCGCCGACGTAGGTGCGACGATGACCGCGGACCTCGGCCTCATCACGCACGCCGCCCACCGAGATACGATAGAACTCCCGCCCGATCGCGCCGGCGATCGCCTCGCCGAGCGACGTCTTGCCGGTGCCCGGCGGTCCGACGAAGCAGAGGATAGGGCCGTGCGGATCGCCGCCGCGCAGCTTGCGCACGGCCAGGAACTCGATGATGCGCTCCTTCGCCTCGCTCAGCCCGTAGTGCCGATTGTCGAGCGTCTCCTCGACTTTCTTGAGCTCGATCTCGTCGTCACCCGAGCGCTTGTTCCATGGCAGGGCGAGGATCCAGTCGAGATACGTCCGGATGACCTGGTACTCGCTCGACGCGGGCGAGAGCTGCCGCAGGCGCTCCGTCTCGCGGCGCGCCTCCTGGCCCACGCGCTCCGGGAGCTTGGCGTCGTCGATCTTCTTCAGCAGCTCGACGGCCTCCTTCTCTCCCGGATCGGCTTCGCCCAGCTCGGCCTGGATCGCTCGCAACTGCTGGCGAAGGTAGAACTCGCGCTGGTGCTGCTCGATCTTGATCTCGGTCTGCCGCTTCACGTCCTCCATCACCCGCGCTCGCGCGACTTCGCGCTCGAGGCGGTTGAGGATGAACCGCAGCCGTTGGCCGACGTCGAGCCGCTGCAGCACCTCGTCCTTGTCGGAGATGCGGAAGTTCATGTTCGTCGCGGCCAGGTCGGCGAACCGGCCGGGGTCCGAGACATTCATCTTGAGGATCGCCGGCACCTCGTCGGGTATCCGGTCGACCAGCTCCGCCAGCGTCTCGGCGGCCGACACCACCCGTGTGACCAGATCGTCGAGCTCCGCCGGGTCCGCCGGGGTCTCCTTCGCCGCACGAATCGACGCGATCGGATACGGCTCGGTCCGGTCGATTCCTTCGACCACGATGCGTCGCAACCCCTGAAGGGTGATCTGCACCGTGTCGCCAGGCAGGTTGATCCGCTCGTGCACCCGGGCCGCTACGCCCACGCGCCCGATGAAACGCTGGGAGTCGATCGGATCGTCGTGATCGCCGCCAGCCACCACGAGGGCCACCACCAGACCCGCCTCCTCGTGCCCACGCAGCAGCGCGAGATTCTCCGGCGCGCCCATCTGCACCGCGATCGTGCCCAGCGGGTATACGATCGTGGAGCGAAGCGCCATCAACGGCAGCGTCGGGGGGAGCTCGGACTTCAGGATCTCTTCCTTACGCTGAGGCTTGGCCATGGCGTCTAAAGTAACTGCGGAGCGATGTGCGGGCACGGGTGTTTACGGAGACGACGGTGTGGTTTTGTGAGTGGGGAATGGAGAGTGACGACCGCGCGACGCATGCGTTTCTCCGCCGGCCGAAATCGATCCCCGCTCCTCGCGTCTCACCCGGCGATCATGGACGCGCGCTTGTTCCAAGCCCGCTCCCTACCTAGGTTCAAAGGCTATGTTCGATGAGCTTTCCGAGAAACTCGAGGCCGCTTTTGCGCGCCTCCGTGGTCGTGGTGTCCTCACTGATGCGGACATCAAGGAGGGGCTGCGCGAAGTGCGCCGGGTCCTCCTCGAGGCCGACGTCAACTTCGCCCTGACCCGCGAGTTCCTCGAGCGCGTCGAGCAGAAGGCGGTCGGCGTCTCGCAGCTGAAGGCCGTGTCGCCGGCACAGCAGTTGGTGAAGATCGTCTACGACGAGCTCACCACCATGCTCGGCGAGCGGCGCGAGGGATTGAAGCTGAGCTCGGTGCCGCCCACGGTCGTCATGATGGTCGGCCTGCAGGGCTCCGGAAAGACGACGACCGCCGCCAAGCTCGCGCGAAAGCTGAAAGCGGAAGGGCGACAGACCCGGCTCATCGCGGCCGACGTCTATCGCCCCGCCGCGATCGATCAGCTCGAGACCCTCGGCCAGCAGCTCGATATCCCGGTGTACGCCGAACGTGGTCAGCCCGATGTCGTGCGAATCGCCCGGAACGGCATCGACCAGGCGCGCCGCGCACGTGATCGCGTCGTGCTCGTCGACACCGCCGGCCGGTTGCAGATCGACGACGAGATGATGGGCGAGCTGGTGAAGCTCAAGGAGGCGATCAAGCCCGACGAGATCCTCCTGGTAGCGGACGGGATGACGGGGCAGGACGCCGTGAAGATCGCGCAAGGCTTCGACGCGCGCCTCGACGTCACCGGCATCATCCTCACCAAGATGGACGGCGACGCGCGCGGCGGTGCCGCGCTCTCGATCTACGGCGTCCTGAAGAAGCCGATCAAGTACATCGGTGTCGGCGAGAAGACCGATGCGCTCGAGGACTTCCATCCGGACCGCATGGCCGGACGGATCCTTCAGCAGGGCGACATCGTGTCGCTCGTCGAGAAGGCGCAGGGCGCGTTCGACGAGGACGTCGCGCGGAAGATGGAGAAGAAGGTCCGCAAGGAAGGGATGGACCTCGAGGACTTCCTCACCGCGATGAAGCAGCTCGAGAAGCTTGGCCCTCTCGAGGGCCTCATGAAGATGCTTCCGGGCGTGAACAGCAAGATGATCAAGCAGGTGAAGGACGCCGATCCGAAGCGCATGAAGCACCTCGAGGCGATCGTCCTCTCGATGACGAAGGAGGAGCGCAAGAAGCCCGAGCTGATCAACGGCTCGCGCCGTGCGCGCATCGCCAAGGGAAGCGGCCGCCCGATCAGCGACGTGAATCGCCTGCTCGAGCAGTTCCGCGAGATGCAGAAGATGATGAAGAAGATGACCGGTGGCGGCCCCGGTGGCGGCCGTCGCATGATGCCTCCGGGAATGTTCGGGGGGATGAGATAGAAGTACCCGTTCGTCAGTTCTCGGTGCTTCGGTTTTCGGCGGACCTCGGGACGCTTCTGCCGTTCCTGCTCGCTGACGTGAACCGAGAAACCGACAACCGAAGAACGGCAGTCGTAGTCCCTGGGTGCGCACCGGAAATGCCGGCGTTGCGAGGAGCCCAGTATCAGCACCACACTTCAGGAGTAGTTCACATGGCCGTCAAGATCCGTCTTCGCCGCGTGGGACGTAAGAAGTCCCCCATGTACCGCATCGTCGTCGCCGACTCGAAGAGCCCGCGCGACGGCAAGTTCATCGAGATCGTCGGCCAGTATCAGCCGCGCACCGGAGAACAGGCGCTCAACCTCGACACAGATCGCGTCAACCACTGGTTGAACGTCGGCGCGCAGCCGACCGACACGGTGCGCTCCCTCCTCCGCAAGGCCGGCCTCCTGAAGCAGCGTCACGAGGCGCGCCTCGCCACCAAGCTCCAGGCCGCCGCCGTGCCCGTCACCGAGGCCAAGGCCGACGAGGCCTGACGACGAAGCGATGACGACGCCCGCGTTCATCATCGTCGGGCGGGTCCGCAAAGCACACGGCATTCGCGGCGAAGTCGTCGTGGAGCCGATCACCGATGCGCCGGACGCGATCTTCGCGTCCGGCCGTCGCGTTTTCGCGGGCACCGCCATTGGCGATCCCGCGCCGAATGGCGCGCAGCTGCACGTCGAGTCCAGTCGACCGTTCAACGAAGGATTTCTCGTCGCCTTCGCCGAAGTCCCTGATCGGACGGTCGCCGAGACATGGCGCGGTCGGTATCTGCTCCTTCCCGCCGACGAGCTGCCGCCACCGCGTGACGACGAGGTGTACGTCCACGAGCTTCCCGGCATGCGCGTCGAGCTCGAGTCGGGAGGCCTCGTCGGCACCGTCGAGGAGACCTACGAGCTTCCGCAGGGACTGGCGATCGACGTGCGCCGCGCTCCGCCGCGCGACGGCGAGACTGTCCTCATCCTCTTCGACGAGCACACCATCGCCTCCGTCGATCGGGAGGGACGTGTGATCGTGGTGACGCCACCCGAGGGGTTGCTCGAGTGAGGATCAACGTCGTCACCATCTTTCCCGAGTTCTTCGCCGCGCCGCTCGCGATCAGCATCCCGGCGCGCGCCGCCGCGGCGGGACAGGTCGAGTATCGCGTGGTGGATCTGCGCGACTTCACCCACGATCGGCATCGCACGGTCGACGACTACCCGTACGGCGGTGGGGCAGGGATGGTGATGAAGCCCGAGCCGTTCTTCGAAGCCGTCGATGCGCTCGCGCCGACTGGTCCGATCGTGTTGATGAGCGCGCGTGGCCGCCGCTTCGTCCAGGCCGACGCCGTGCGCTTCGCGAGCGCGTCCGAGCTCACCATCCTGTGCGGACACTACAAGGACGTCGACCAGCGCGTCGCCGATCATCTCGCCACCGAGGAGCTCTCACTCGGCGATTTCGTCCTGAGCGGCGGTGAGCCCGCTGCGCTCGCGATCATCGATGCCACGGTGCGTCTGCTGCCTGGCGCCATGAGCGACCACGAGAGCGCGTTCGGCGACTCGTTCTGGGAGCGCGGGTTGTCCGCGCCGAGCTACACTCGGCCGCCCGACTTTCGAGGATTCACGGTTCCCGAGGTGCTCCTGTCGGGTGATCATGGGAAGATCGCCAAGTGGCGTGTTTTAGAGGGAGAGCGCCTCACCCGGGAGCGTGACCTGCGAGCACAGAACGAGGCGCACTCGTCGGAAGAGTGACCGGATTGCATCCGCCGGGGTGATCTCTCGGACGGATTTTGCTTGACAACCCGGCCAGGCTTTCCAACGTTTCTCTCGCCGCGATTCCCTCCACTCCGCGGCGCCCTTCCCTTTCACTCCGACAGGATGCTCCCCACATCGTTCGTTCGCACTCTCCGCGGACGCCCATCGGTGCGTTCGTCGATGGCGCGTGCAATGGCCGGTGCCGCACTGGCCATCGCCATGGCTGCGCCCCTCTCCGCGCAGAATCTCGAGGACGCCGAGATGCTTCGGGCCCGCGAGGTTCACGCGTCCGTCATGTACGGCAGCGAATCGTGGAGCGAGTACTGGGAGGGATCGCTCAAGCGCAGCAACGGCAACGTCGGCACCGTCGCGACGCGCAGCATCGCCGCGCATCTCGGTTATGGCGTCAACGAGCGACTCACCGTCATCGCGGGATTGCCGTACGTCTGGACCGAGGCAAGCCAGGGCGTGCTGCACGGCATGCAAGGTTGGCAGGATCTCACGCTCCTCGCGAAGTACCGCATCGCCAATCCGCTGGTCGCCGGTCGCGCACGACTGAAGCTGCTGGCGGTCGCCGGTGCCTCTACGCCGACGAGCGACTACACGCCGGACTTCCTCCCGATGTCGATCGGCTTGCACAGCAAGAGCGCCACGACCCGCCTCGCGGCGCACCTGCAGGATCGCACCGGCTGGTTCGTCGATGGATACGGCGAACGCCTCTGGCGCTCGAACGTCACGCTCGACCGTGCGGCCTACTTCACCGATGGGCAGTACTTCGAGACCGACGAGGTGGCGATGCCCGACGTCGCCAGGTATCGCGGCACCATCGGCTGGCAGCGTGGCGCGTGGTGCATTCCGGTCGGCCTGACGTCGCAGCGCACGCTCGGCGGTGGCGACATCCGGCGTCAGGACATGCCCTTCGTCTCCAACCGCATGAACTTCACCAGGGTGCACGCCGAGGTGATGTACTTCCTCCCTGGCGTCTCCAACCTCCGGCTCGATCTCGGCGCGGCCCGCACGCTCAGCGGACGCAACGTCGGCCAGTCCACCTCATTCATGACCGGGTTCACGTATGCGCTCCATCTCTGAGATGCCGGCGCACGCGTCGACACCGCGTTCCCGATCGAACAAGGCGAGCCGGTTGATCGCGCTCGCGGCGATCGGCGTGATGCTGCCCATCGCCAGCTGCGACAAGTCGATTGTCGAGCCCAGCGCATCGCTGCCGCCCATCGAGGCGGCGAATGTCGATGCCGGCGCGGGCGCATGGAAGATGATCGTGCTCACGGGGCCCGAGCAGGTCGTCGTCCCCGAGCCCGCGCCGGTGACGAGTACCGCGTACCTCGCCGAGCTCCAGGCGGTGAAGACGGCGCAGGCCAACATGACCGACGCGCAACGCGCGGCCGTCCAATACTGGACCGGGGCAGGGGTGCTTCGCTGGAACGAGATCGAGCGCGAGCTCGTCGCGCGCTACAACCTGCCCCCCGCGCCGCGCGCCGACGACAGCTAACCCCTGCCGGACGCAGAGAATCCCTTCTCGGATCCGGTGTTTCCGTTTGCCAACCCGCCGTACGCCGCCCGCTCGTACTCCTACGTCAGCGTGGCGCAGTACGAAGCGTTGAAGGCAGCATGGCACTGGAAGTTCAAGTTCAATCGCCTGTCCCCGGCTCGGAACGATCCGGGTGTCGGCACCACGGTCGCCGCAAGCGCGCTGCCGAGCTATCCGTCGGAGGACGCGGTGTTGGCAGGGGTGAGCGCGGAGATGCTCAAGCTCCTGTTCCCAGCGTCGGTCGAGGAGATCACGCGGAAGGCCGCCGAGCAGCGCGAAGCCGCCATCCTCTCGGGGCGTGCGACCGCCAGCGACGTGGCGGCTGGGTTGGCGCTCGGCAAGGCGGTGGCCGCGCTCATGATCAACCGGGCGCGCGCCGACGGCATGGGCACCGCCGCCGGCAACGCGGGGATGTGGAAGACCCTGGCCGAGGCGGCCACGACGAAGGGCGAGATCGCCTGGCTGAGTCAGGAGTCGCCGATCCGGCCACCAATGCTCATGAACTTCGGCGCCGTGAAGGCCTGGACCATGACCCCGGCCGAGGTGGTCTCGCTCGAGCCCGGTGCACCACCATCCACTTCATCGGCGGAGATGAAGGCCGACCTGGCGGCGGTCAAGGGCGCGACCGAGAACCTCACGCGCGAGCAGCTCGCCGTCGCGCTGAAGTGGAACGACGGTGCGGGCACCGCGACCCCTCCGGGGCACTGGAACGCCATCGCCGCGGAGCACGTGCGCGACGCGCGCATGAGTGAAGTGAGGGCTGCACGTGTGTTCGCCCTGCTCAACATGGCGATGCACGACGTCGCGGTGGGATGCTGGGACACGAAGATGAAGAACTTCAACCCGCGCCCGTCGCAGCTCGATCCGTCGATCAAGACGATGATCGGGCTGCCGAACTTCCCAGCCTATCCCTCCGGACACTCGACCTTCTCCGCCGCCGCCGCCACGACGCTCGGAGCGATCTTCCCACAGGCGTCGGCCACGTTCGACGCCA
>DATFOL010000402.1:0-9794 GCA_035265545.1 Gemmatimonadaceae bacterium
CTGCAAATCTGCTATTCGTCGGTTCGATTCCGACCGGCGCCTCTGTCTAACAAAGGCACACCGGGCTCACACCGGATGCAGTACCTCCAACGCGGGGGTGGCCAACGTTGGCCACCCCCGCTTCGTGTGCGCGATTTGCTAACTCGGCCGGCGCTGTAGAGGTCCACCGCCCACTCGACCCCCGGCCTACGCGCGCGCGTTGTCCGCCCACGGCAGCTAGCGCCACTGCGCCTCGTTGCGCTTGTCGCACCGTTCAGAGCCCCCACTCATCGGTGCGACGGTGAGGCGATCGTGGCGAAGTTGCTCACCGAGGTACCGATACGAATCCGCGTGGTGCGGAAGTCGGTGCCCGAGCCCCTTTCTGAGCGACTGTCTCAAAGTGGCGCTGAGCTACTCGCGCCGTAACGGTACTCGACCGAGCCTGCCTGAGGTTAACCCTCACCGCGTGAGCCACGACGCGTTCGGCTATGGGCGCACGTGCGGCACGCTGAAGGCAATCGCGGGTGCCCCCAGCACACGAGCAATCTCCGTTCAACCCCGCGACGCGACGAAACCCTCACCCAGGTGGGAAACATGCCCGCAAGGAAACGGTCGAAGTCCGCCAAGGGATCCGCAAGGAAGTCGACGCCGACAGTCGCCAAGAAGACGGTGAAGAAAGCCACCAAGAGACCCGTCGGGCGTACAACGCTGCAGGCACCGAGCACGGACCCCCTCGCCGTTCTTCGCGAGGTCGCACCGCAATATGTCGTCGATCAGCTCCTGTCCACGACGCCCCAAAAGCGCGCCGCGAAGGACTCGAAGAGCGAGCGCGACACGCTGAGGCAACGCGCGGCCGCGCTCAACATTCAGGTCGATCCGAATGACGCAGCGGTTCTCGACAGCGTCAACCGCATCAATCCGAAAGCACGGGTCCCCGTCAGCGCGCTTCCGGTGGACGTTCGTGAGTCACTCGAGGCCGTAAAGCCGCAGACACGACGCTTCCATGGCTCGAAGTTCTCGCTGGCGTACTTTCCGTTCTCGAGGCTCGTGTCGTCGTGCACTGACAGGTTCGGCTACATGTCTTCGGACGTAGTGCGCAAGAAGACCAGGCTGGATCTCAACGCGAAAACACGAGGGTTGATGGACACGCTCGGGGCCATGATGGGCAACGCTGGTCGCGAGCTCGCCGGTGATTCCCCCATCCCGGCAGGATTCACGTACATCGGGCAGTTCATCGACCACGACATCACGCTGGACGTGTCGTCGTCGCTCGAGGTCGCGACAGATGCAGGCAACGTGCTGAACATGCGGACGCCGGTGCTCGACCTCGACTCACTCTATGGTCGTGGGCCGGCGCTCGATCCGTTCCTGTACGTGTTTCCGACGACCGGAAACCCGACGGCGATCAGGTTCCAGTTGGGCACGAATCAGAACACCGGACCAGGCGGGCCCGCGGGGGCAGCCGGAAGTCCGGCAGGAATGCAGATCAAGACCGACTTCGATGTGCCCCGCATGCACAACCCATTGAATCCGGCGGCATCTACCAATACTGCCATCATCGGTGATCCGCGAAACGACGAGAACCTCATCGTGACTCAGTTCCATCATGCGATGCTGCGGTTTCACAACGAGGTCGTCCAAAGCCTTCTGCTGGCCAACTTCGACGGCGACATCTTCGTGGAAGCGAAGAGGCGTGTGATCCACCACTATCAATGGGCGGTCGTCAATGATTTCCTCGAACGGGTATGCGGAAAGTCGACGGTCGATGCCGCGCTCTTGAATGTGGTCGCTCCGATCGGAAGCGCCTTCCGGATGCCGGTGGAGTTCGCTGTCGCCGCATATCGATTCGGGCACAGCATGATACGCGACAACTACTGGGTGAACTTCAACTTCATCAACGCGACCCTCGGCCAAGTCTTCCAGTTCAATCGCAACCCGAACCTTCCCGTCCTGTCGAACTGGGTGGTCGATTTCAATGCATTCCTCGAGACGGGATTCGTCGTGCCAGTCAACAACAAGGCACGGAAGATCGACAGTGTCCTCGCGAATGGTCTCGAGTCCCTGCCTGGATTCTCGGGCATGATGGCGGAGCTGGCGAGCCGAAACCTGCGACGTGGGCTCGCGCTCGGTCTGCCAAGTGGACAGGGTATGGCGCAATCCCTCGGGATTACCCCGCTGACCGCTGCGCAACTGACGACTGGTCTGCCAGCGGACGAGGTGGCGATCCTCCAGTCTCAAGGAGGCCTGCTGCTGAAGAAGACACCGCTCTGGTACTACGTGCTACGAGAAGCCATGGTACTCCAGGGAGGCGATCAGCTCGGTCCTCTTGGCGGACGAATCGTCGCCGAGACGTTCGTTCGCATGCTCAAGCGCGACGCGATGTCCTACTTGAATGCGAGCCCTGCGTTCGTTCCGAACCTTCCCTCGGCGACGCCAGGCGACTTCACCTTCGCCGATCTCGTGAGGGTAGCGAAGGTCGTCGTCTGACGGCAGGCTCCGAGAGCGAGATGCCTTGGTGCGGAGGCTCTCGCTCTTGCATTCACCGCCCCAAAGCGCTCTCGCTACGACGCCAGGTGCCCGCCGATTGAACCCACGACCTGCCGCAACGCTTCTCGATAGGGCGGCAGTCGAGGCCCCGAAGAGTTGTCTGAGAACGGCACCAGGTGACGTCGTGTTGCGAGCATCAAGGCCCCAGAGTCACCGAAGCCGGTCGCTCGAGCCACTGCTCTTACGTCACCGCGAGACGACTCCATCAGTGCGCAGGCCCAGAGAAGCCGCGCGGCTGACAACAGCGCACGCGGCGTGGCGCGGGACCCGTGGTGGGAGTACCGGCTCAGGGTACGCGTCGACACCTGGAGGTGTCGTGCCAAGGTGTCGACGCGTCCATCCCCCGCTACCGTCTTGGCCGCCGCGCACAGCAGCTCACGCAGCATCGGTGGCTGCACCGCCGCCAACGCCTCACAATCGAGTTCCAGCTCGAGGGCCGATGGCCGCGCCATGCGTGTGATCACCGACGTGATCTCGTCGGACGTCGGTGCGACGAGGACACGCGCTCCCACACGAGCGGCGGCGAGGATGGCCTGACTACGCCGCGGGGGAGCGGCGCAGAGGAGAACGAGTCGGGCATCGCTTCGCTCTCGGGCGCACAGATCGATCAGCGGAGCGGTCGGCAATCGATCGGCGTCCTGCACCGGGAAGACGATGACGTCCGGCGCGTTTTCCTGCACCGCGGCGAAGATGCGCAGGCGGTCTTCGACGAGCCGGAGCACGGCGGGCGGGCGAATGGCCCGGCGCAGGAGGGACGCCTCGGGCGACTCGCCCAAAAGTGCTCCGAGCACGCGGACCACGCGGGGCTCGCGGCTGCTGCTTGGGTCCCCCATGATCCACGTCCCCGCGTTCCTTGTTTCGGCGCCGACAGACAATTCGCTCTCCAGTGCTCCACGCGCGTCACGCCGTGGGTAATCGGTCCACTTGATCGGCCAGTCCGAGCCGACCCAGTTGCGCGAAGGGGTCGCGCGCGTAAGCTGTGAGACAATTGTTTTCATCGACGGTCCCATGATCATCCCCCTCCCAGCGCTCGCAGCCTACCGACGCGATCTCGAGTCGCTGGGCAATGCCGTTGTCCCGGAGCCGGAGCTTGATAACGCGCTCAGCGGCTGGGTCTCCTTCGGCAGCATCCTGGAGTCCTTCCTCGTCGAAGTGACGTCGACGGCGCAAGAGAACGGGACGGATGCCATCGAGCATTCCTTGGAGACGTTCGGACCACGGCTCGCTGTCGCCGCGGAAGAGCGCGATTCCGCCGCTGACGCGAGTTCGACCACGCCCAGCACAGTACAGCCGCACGACCTCGCCAGCTTGGCCACCCTGACCCGCCTCGTTGCCGACGCCGCCGAGCAGCGAGGCGCGTTGTGGCTCGCGTACGCCATGCTCGCCACGCTCGAGCGCGTCGGCGATGCGATACCTCCGCTCGAGCTGGGACGCCTGTTGGCCCAACGCGCCCGCGTAGCTCGCAAGGCAAACTCATCCGAGGTGGCCGACACGCTGTACAGGCGAGTCGATTTGCTCGGCCGCACGGCGAATGCACCAGAGCTGACCGCGCGAGCGGCGATCGGATTCGGAGTGCTCGCGCAGTTCCGCGGCAACCTGCCAGTCGCCGCACGGCACTTTGCGAAGGCCGCACGCATCGCCACTCGGACTGGTGATGCGGATCTGCGTCGTCTGGCCCAGCACGGACGAATGGTGATCGCGGCCCGACGAGGCGAGTTCGCCGATGCGCTCTCGTTCGGATGGGACGCGTTCTCCGCCGCCGCAGGTAACCGCGAGCAGGAGGCGGACATGCTGCTCAACCTGGCGCAGATTGCCATTGACACCGGTCATCCCAGACCTGCGCTCCAGGGTTTCCTGGCCGCGCTCGCGCGTCGACCGGGTCCACGATCGCTGCTGCCCGCCCTTGGTGGTGCGGCACGTGCCGCTGCGGCGCTGAACCGAATGGAGATCGTTTACAGGTGTGCTGCTCGGATCGGCGAGCTCGCAGACAAGGGAAGCTTTGCGTACCCGATCACCTCGGCGCTGCTCGACCTCGCGCTCGCCATGGCCACGAGGCAGCCGATTCTCGCCGAACGCCATGTACGCCGAGCACTGCGCCTGGCCGAGGAGTTCCACTTTCATGAGCTCGAGCACCATCTGATGGCGCTGCAGACTCGGCTGGAAGATCGAACCGTGTCTGCCACGTCCGCGGCGCCGCCGAGCCGTTCCGTGGGGGCCCGGGGCTTCGAGGTTCTGAGACAGATCGAGCAGCTGGAGAGTGAGCTTCTGCAAGCGGTGACGTGACGACGCAGTCCCCCGGTGCGGAAACCGCGTCGCCTTGGAGTCAACACATTTGCGAGAGCAGCACGACTAACACTTTCCGTCGGTGACGGAATAGCCCTGACAGACGTCAGCGGCAGGCTTGGCTGCCGGCTGAAGGCGGGGGGCGGTCGGCGTGTCGATGGAGCACGCAGCCGCGGATGTGAGGGCAACGACCGCGACGACTCGGGTCAGAACGAAACGGACAGACATGAGGGGCTCCGAAAAGGGGAGCGCGTATCTACATGCCAGCCGAAGAGGCGCTGGTCAGCGTGCGGGAAACAGCATCACATGGGGGGCAACCGACGCCGGTGCACCCCACCTTTGTCATTTTGCTGGTGCGCAACCGAATCGTGGGACAGCGACTGACGGCCGCTTTTCGTCCCATGCCGGTACAGGTGACCTATTCTGTGGCCGAGCTGCACGCGGCCATGACGCGGCATCTCGGTGCCGTCGCCTGTGTGGTCGCCGAAGCTCGCGACTCGGCGCACGAGCCGGTCGGCCCCGCCCTCTCGACGCTGATTCAGCGATTTCCCACCGTGCCGGTGCTCGGCTACTGCGGCGCGGGTGCCCGACATGCGGCGGATCTCCGGGATCTCGCTCGTGCCGGCGTGCACGAATTGATCTTCGCCGACGTGGACGATCATCCAGCGCTTCTGCGCGCGAAGCTCAGTCGTGGAGAGGAAGCGTGCGCCGCCGCCGCGGTGCTCCGACGCATCAGCGGCCTGCTGCCTCCGGTCCTGGGTCGCCTGGTCGAATATTGCGTCCACTTCCCCCGCGACAGCCACGAGATCTCACGGATCTCCGCCGCTCTGGGCGTGCATCGCAAGACGCTCGTGAATTGGTGTGAGCGGGCGAAGGTTCCTCCCCCCAGCACACTGGTCACCTGGGTCCGAATTCTGCTCGCGGCCGAGCTGCTGCGCTCACCGGGGCAGGCCGTCGAACGTGTGGCGAACACGCTGGAGTTCGCCTCGCCGACGGCGTTTCGCAATCAATGCCGTCGGTATCTCGGGATGCGTCCGTCAGAGCTGCGGTCGATGGAAGGTCGAGAAACCGCGTACCGGGCGTTCGCTGACGCCTTAGTCGAAGCTCGACGAACGGATTGTCGCAGAGGCGCGGACGTAGCACATCGCTCCATTCCCCTGCATGCTGACTCGGGCTCCATCCAGGTGGCTGAGACGGGCAGAATAGTGAACGACAGGCCGTAGCCCAGAGTCTCTGCCAGCGTTCACCGACTTCGTGGCCGGTGGCGCCGGCCGGCATCCTCATTTCTTGTAGTGGCCCACCCCGCAGTTCCGGCCTTCGACTTTCGTATAGAAGGTCTGCTTCTCGAGCGGTGTGCCCGTGCCGTGGCGCGGCCACCAGTAGGTGACCTGCTTGATCTGTCCTTCCGCCGCCTTCTGCATGATCTCCTTCCCGAGCGGATAGCCCTTCTTGCCCGAGATGTCCTGCAGCTGCTCACCCTTCAAGTACGGATGTGCGGTGAGGATACCGTCCGAGGCGTTGGCGCAGAACACATAGAGGTCGCGGTCCTTGAAGCCCGCTTCGCCCTTGTTGAACATCACGAGTGCTTTCGTCTTGTCGCGCTTCAACGCGACGACTGCCCGGTTCAGCATCGCTTTGGCTTGCGCTTCGGTGCCGTAGCTGGCTTGCGCCGACAAGTCGAGACGCTCGGAATCTGGGCGTTCGCCGCGTACTGGGGTTCCCAACACTCCCACCGTGGAGCGGATCGTCCCCGTGAACACTCCCGCGCCGGCGCATTCGGCCAACGCGGCGAGCGGGGAGGCGCGCTAGACTCGTCGAGTGCCAGCGACCGCCGCGGCGACCATTGAACGCGTCCATCCCATCCGCTCCACGAGCATCATGTCTCCTGCGGAGATCTACTACCGGCAAGAGCTCGATGCGGCGTCGCTTCAAACTGCCAGCGCCGATAGAGTCTTGCGCAGAGTAGCCTGGCTTCGGCTGCTGATCATCGGCGTCGCGATCGTCGTGCTCCTCATGCGCCGCTCGTCCGCGGATGCCGAGCTGTGGAGCATCGCGGCACTCGCGACGCTGATGTTCAGCGGCGCCGTCTGGTGGCATCGCCGGTTGCGCGCAGAAGCGGAGCACTGGCGACAGCGGTCCGCCGCGCTCGCGCAGGGGCTCGCACGCATCGAGCGGCGTTGGCACCAGATGGCTCCATGGCGCCCCGTGCCCGTGTCCGCGGGACATCCGGCCGTCATCGCCCGGGACCTGTCCGTCCTGGGTGAGCACTCGCTGTTGCGGCTGCTGGATGTCACCCACCCCGCCCTCGGAGGCCAGCGAGTCTGCGAATGGCTGCTCGCCGATCCACCTGCCGTCGACGTGATCGAAGCCAGGCAGGCCTCGGTCGGCGACCTTCGCGGACGCCCCGACGTCCTGCTGGCCGCTGCGATGATCGCGCGGAGTCGCGACGCGTTCATCTCGGCACGGGCCCTCGGTGCCTTTCGCGAGTGGTGCCGGCAGCCCGACCCGGCGTCGCAGTGGTACGTGACAACGTCGTGGATCTCCGGCGTCGCCGTGCTCGCGCTCGCAGTCGGCGCGTTGGTGCAACGTGCCGCTCCCGCGGCCTGGTTCCTCTGGCCTGTCCTGGCGTTCCACCTGGCATTCACCGCTCGCGCACGGCGTCAACTGCAACGCACCTTCGGCGACGTCGAGGCTTCGCTCGCGCAGCTCGGGAGCACGACGCGGATGATGGCACTCCTGGTGGCAACGGCACCGACACGAGGGCGTCTAGCCGCCATTCAACGACGTCTCGACGAGGAGCGCGCCGTCGGAGCGCTGTCCGCTCTGGTTCGATTGCTCGAGTGGAACGCGATCCGATACTCGCCCGCCGCGCACTGGGCTCTGAACGCAGCGATCGGCTTCGACGTCCACCTGCTCGCCGCGCTCGAGCGCTGGCGTCACGCCAACGCGGAGCGCACGGTCGGATGGCTCGACGAGACGGCCGATGCGGAGGCGCTGCTGGCGTTCGGACCGCTTGCGTACGAGCATGAGCATTGGTCACTCCCCATGGTGAGTGAGTCGAGCGCGCCGCTGCTGTCGGCTCGTGGCGTCACGCATCCCCTGCTCGCGGCGGAGGTGGCGGTGCCGAACGACGTCGAGCTCACCGCCTCCGGGGACGTGGTCGTGGTGAGCGGGCCGAACATGGCCGGAAAGACCACCTTTCTCCGCGCGCTCGGACTCAACGTGCTGCTCGCCCAGGCCGGGTCGGTCGTGTCGGCTGAGCACCTTCAGGTTCGGCGCTGCCGCCCACGCACGAGTGTGCGCGTGGAAGACGACCTGAGCGAAGGGATCTCGCTGTTCATGGCGGAGGTGCTGCGTCTGCGCGACGTGATTCACGACGCCGAGGGTCGCGAGGGGCCGCCCGTACTCTTCCTCTTCGACGAGATCCTCCACGGGACCAATGCGGCCGACCGTCGAGTAGCCACGCGCAGAGTCCTGGCTCGATTACAGCGCGCGGGCGCCGCGGGGTTCATCACCACGCACGACCCGCAGATCGTTCCGCCGAGCGAGCCGCGAACCGGAGCGAATCCAGGTGTCACACCTCGCACCGCGCACATCCATTTCGACGGATCCGTGAGTGCGGAGCCAGGCGGTGGGCTCGCGCTTCGATTCGACTATCGCGCCAAGCCTGGCCCGTCCACTCATACGAATGCATTGGCGGTGCTCGAGATGCTCGGAATTCATGCAGAGCCGGAGAATGCGAGTGGCGCGGACACGCACGTCAAGTAACGATGCGTACAGGCGCCATCTCCGATCCCCACCGATGGATTCGGAGCCGGGCCATGCTCTCGTGCGAAGAAACGGGCAGCGCTTGAACGAACGCTTGCTGTGAGTCGCAATTAGTCGAGCGACGACATGTCGATGACGAAGCGATACTTGACGTCGTTCGTCAGCATGCGCTGATACGCCTCGTTGATCTGCTGGATCGGAATCGTCTCGACCTCCGCGCTGATCTGATGCTCCGCACAGTAGTCGAGCATCTCCTGCGTTTCCGGAAGGCCGCCGATCAGCGAGCCCGCGATGCACCGGCGAGTGAAGACGATGTTGAGCGAGTGCACGTTGATCGGCTCGGCGGGAAGGCCGACGCAGATCAGCGTACCGCCGGACTTCAGCATGCCGACGTAGGCGCCGTAGTCGTGCGACGCGGACAGCGTATCGAGGATGAAGTCGAATCGATTGGCGACGCGCGCCACCTGGGCGGGGTCGGTCGAGAGCACGAAGTCACTGGCGCCGAGGCGCCTGGCGTCGCCCTCCTTGGACGACGTGGTGCTGACGACCGTGACCTCGGCGCCGAACGCGTGACCGAACTTCACGGCCATGTGTCCGAGGCCTCCCAGCCCGACCACCGCCAGCTTGTGCCCGGACCCGACCTTCCAGCGTCGAAGCGGAGAGTAGGTCGTGATGCCGGCACACAACAGCGGAGCCGCTCGCTCGGGGACCAGCGTCGACGGCACGCGTAAGACGAACCGCTCGTCCACGACGATCGAGGTCGAGTACCCGCCCTGGGTCACCGACTTGCCATCCCGCTCGAGACCGCTGTAGGTGAGAGTGAATCCGTTCTGACAGTGCTGCTCCAATCCCTCGTTGCACGAGTCGCACTCTCGACAGGAATCGACGAGACACCCGACTCCCGCGCCGTCGCCGGCGGCGAAGTTTCTGACCTCATTCCCGACGCGACTCACCGTCCCGACGATCTCGTGGCCAGGCACCATGGGATAAAGCGACATCCCGAAATCGTTGTTGACGAAATGCCAGTCGGTGTGACAGACGCCGCAGTGGGAGATCTCGATCACGACGTCGCGCGGACCCGGTTCGCGTCGGTCGAACGAGAACGGCGCGAGCGCGTCACGTGCCTGTTGCGCCGCAAAGGCCTTGGTTGCGTTCATGTTCGAATCTTCCGGGGTGGGGTGGGTGTGCGGGCGAGCTCGTTTACCGTGCGCGTCGAG
>DATFOL010000403.1:0-16661 GCA_035265545.1 Gemmatimonadaceae bacterium
CACGGATAGACGGGTCGCTCCCTGCCCTTGCCCCAGCCGTAGTCCGAGCTGTCGGTGGTGATCAGGTCGAGGAAGCTGTGATCCCGGTCGTCGCCGAGCTGGTTGAACATCGTGGAGTCGTCGGGATACATCCGCGACAGCCACTCGAGCCCGTGACGTGCCTCGTCGAGCACGTCGGCGACGCCGTTGGGGCCGGGGAGGCCGCGCGCGTCGTAGGCGTCGGCGAACGCGCGAGGCGCGTCGCGATACGCGGCGAGCAGGTGATAGGTCGCGGTGGCCGACGTGGCGACGTACTGCAGCGCGTCGGCGGCGTCCGCCCAGCCACCGCTCACGGGCACGAACTGGCCGGTGCGCGTGGGATGGTCGACGATGATCCCGTCGTACCGGTGCGCGCTGTCGCGCAGGAACGGGTTGTAGCCCGACCGCTGCTGGCGCATGAACGTCATCAGCGTGTCCGCGAGCCCACGGTAGACGTCGGGCGCGATGTGCACGGCTGGCGAGACGAACGCTCCGGCGCGCACGACATACCGGCCCGCGCGACGGAGACCGCTGAAGTCGAGCCGCCAGGTCTCGACGCACCCACCAAGCGCGCCGTCGCGGCGCGCCGGTCGCGGGCCGAGCACCGTGCGGCCTGCGTCGTCCGCTACGGTGAAGGTGGTCAGCGAGACCGGACGCAGCGCGCAGACCACGGCGACCTTCGGCGCATCGGGCCGATAACCGACCTGGTTGACGCGCACGAACGCGGCGCTGTCGAGCGCCGCGGCGGGCGCACCCTGCGCCTGCGCGGCGAGTCGTGCGACGCAGCACAGCGCGAGTGCCAGAAATCTCATACTGGAGCGAGCGAAGAACACCAGCGGGCTGATCGAGAGGGGGCGAGACGACTCGGTGCGGGAGGCTACGCTAGCTCACGGATGGATGGCGCGCGAGCGGGCGACTCCCGGCACGGTGGAGCGTCGCTTGCAGCCGCATCGTTGCGTTCGCAGTGATGACTTCACCGGAGGTGGGCGATGCCACAAGGAGACAAGCGGAAGTACACGGACAAGCAGAAGCGAATGGAACGGCACATCGAGGAGGGATACGAGCAGAGCGGCGTGGGCAAGGAGGAATCCGAGCGGCGTGCCTGGGCCACGGTGAACGCGCAGACCGGCGGCGGGAACAAGCCGGGCGGTTCGGGACGCGGGAAGCGTGACACGAGCAGCGGGAGCATGTCGAGCGCGGAGCGCAGTCGCGCGGCGAAGAAGGGATGGCAAACCCGCCGGCGCGAGGGGAATGCCTGAGCGACCGCGTGCCGTGGAGAACAACGAGCGACGACGTGCTATCCGCGCACTGGGCGCGCGTCCGATAGGGTGGACTGCGCGTCCTCGCTGCCCGACCGCACGTCAGGTACGAGCTCACGGGTCACTCGACGAAGCAACTCGGCGAGGTCTTCGCGCTCCTCCGGGGTCCACTGGCCGAACACTTCCTCGATGTGCGCACGTCGAGCCACCACGATGCGCTCGAGCGTCTCGCAGCCTGTACGCGTGAGGATCAACGTGGAATTGCCGTCGTCCACGCGATCACGGATCAGTCCCGCGATCCGCAGCTCGTCGGCTGCTTGCCGCAGGACGGAGGGATCGTAGGGCGCGCGGCGCGCGAGCTGATCGCTGGTGACGCCAGGAGCCGCGTCGAGCCGCATGAGCAGCCACGCGGCCGGTGCACCGATAGACACGCCCGCACGCGCGACGATTCGCTCGATGTGCTGGCGCCGCACGTCTCGATCGACGACGGCCGACAGCCCGCGTACGAGCTCCTCGTAGGAGTCCGGCGCCGCCGGCATCGCCATCGCACCGCCGACCTCCTGCCCCACGTCCGCGCTCGTCGCCGAGACGGTCTCGCGCAGCGGGTGCTCGGGGAGCAGCCAGGTCACGAGGAAGCCGATGCCGGCGATGACGGTCGCGACGAAGAAGATGGTGTCGATCGCGCTGGTGAACGCCTGCGAGTACGTCGCGCGCACCTCGGGCGGTAACTTCGCCATCGCTTGGAGACTGAGCCCCACGCCGTCCTCGCCACTGCCCACGGGCATGTGCCCGGCGAGCTCCGCCCCGAGCCGCGCGGCGAAGATCGCGCCGAGCACCGCGGTGCCCACCGAGCCGCCGATGGAGCGGAAGAGCGAGTTGCCCGACGTCGCGACGCCGAGGTCGCGGTAGTCGACGGCGTTCTGCACGGCGATCACCAGCACCTGCATCACCAGCCCCATTCCGAGCCCGAGGAGCAGCATCGTGCCGAGGATGTGCGCGAGGCTGGTGTCCACCGACGTGCGCGAGAGCAGCGCGAGGCCGAGCGTCATCACCGCGGTGCCGACCAGGGGAAAGATCTTGTAGCGCCCGGTGCGGCTGATGAGCTGTCCCGAAACGATCGACGAGACCAGCATGCCGCCCATCATCGGCAGCATCTGCATCCCCGACGCGGTGGGGCTCGCTCCCTTCACCACCTGCAGGAAGAGCGGCAGATAGGTGACGGAGCCGAACATGGCGAAGCCGACGACGAGCGCCACGACCGACGTCACCGAGAACGCACGATTGCCGAAAAGCCCTAGCGGCAGCACGGGCTCGGCCGCCCGGCGCTCGGCGAGCAGGAAGCCGACGAGCGCGGCGACACCCAGCGCCATGAGCCCGAGCACGAGCGGTGAGCTCCACGGATAGGCGGTGCCGCCGAGATCGGTCACGAGGATGATCGCGCTCAGCGTCGTCGCGAGCAGAGCGGCGCCCGTCCAGTCGATGCGGCGCTGCTGTCGCTCGCTCCGCCCGGGCAGCGTCGCGGCGATCACGACGAGCGCGAGGATGCCGAGCGGCAGGTTGATGTAGAAGATCCAGCGCCACGACCAGTGCGTCGTGAAGTAGCCACCGAGCAACGGTCCCGCGACGCTCGCCACGCCGAACACCGCGCCGAAGATCCCCTGATAGCGCCCGCGTTCGCGGGGCGGGATGATGTCGCCGACCACCGCCATCGCCGTGACCATCAGTCCGCCACCACCGAGCCCCTGCACGATGCGGAACGCGATGAGCTGCATCATCGTGCGGCTCAACCCACAGAGCACGGAGCCGATGAGGAAGAGCACGACGGCCCCCTGCAGCACGCCCTTGCGACCGTAGAGGTCGCCGAGCTTGCCATAGAGCGGCGTCACGACCGTCTGGGCGAGCAGGTAGGAGGTCACCACCCACGACAGGCGCTCGAGCCCACCGAGCTCCCCGACGATGGTCGGCAAGGCGGTGGCGACGATGGTCTGGTCGAGCGCGGCGAGCAGCATCGCGAGCAGCAGCCCGCTGAACACCACGAGCACGCGGCCGTGGGTGAGCGGTGGAGCGGAAGGTTGCGCCGGGTTCACGAGAGGGTGTGGGATGCGTGCGGCCATGACGCCGGACCATGAGTTTGGTGAGGGGCGGCACGTGGCAGGCGCAAGAGGCGTGCGGCTCGAGGATGACCGGGACGTGCGCCGCGCGGCGGGAGCAACGGGGGCGTGAGTTTTGACCTGATCGGACGGTCGTCGCCGGGCCGCGGAGCCCGCGTCGCCTTGCCACATCAACCCATGCTGAGGAGCCAACCCATGCTCGCCATCGATCATCGTCATCGCCTTTGGCTGGCTGCCATTCCGTCGCTGATGGTGCTGAGCGCGTGTTCGGGAAGCGGCGACGCGGCGCGCGACACCGCAGCCGCCGCTCCGGCCGCGACGGCAGGCGCCAACGCCAATCCCATCGATACGGGGATGACTACCTCGGGCCACGACATGGCCGGCATGAACCACGGCGCCATGGCCAACCGCTCGGCGCCGCGCGACTCGAACCAGTCGTTCCTCCGGATGATGAGCGATCACCACCAGGGGCTCGTCGCGATGTCCGACACCGCGATGGGGAAGCTCGGTGCCGCCGCCAGGGCCGACGCGCAGAAGCTGCGCACCGATCAGAAGAAGGAGCAGGACCACATGCTCCAGATGCTCCGCAGCGACTACAAGGACTCGGTCACCCCGATGATCCTGCCCAGCAATCAGACCATGATCTCCACCGTGGCACAGGCCGGCTCGGGCGACGCCGACCGCGTCTACTATCAGCAGGTGATCGCGCACCACCGCGAAGGGGTGCAGATGATCGACCAGATGCTTCCGCACTTGACCGGCATGAGCAAGGACATGGCGTCGACGTCGCGGACGAAGCAGCAGCGGGAGATCGCGGAGTTCGAGAAGAAGGCGGGCGCAACGAGCTGAGGCCAGGCGAGGTCCCGAAGCTGGTGCTACGCATCTTGCATGGTCACAGGTGACCACACCGATCTCTACGGGAGGAATGGCATGCAACACGTCGACGAAGGCCAGTGCGGACTCTGCACCCACTTCGGGGAGTCGCATCCGAACTCCGAGAAGCTCGTGCAGATCCGGTTGACCCATGAGGCGCCAGAGACGTTCGTGGACGAGTGCGGGCACCCCAAGCACGCGCAGCTGCATCTGGTCGTGACGCCGATCAGCGGGTGCGAGGGGTTCCGGCCGGCGGCGGCGGCCTGACGCGCCGCGCGACGCTTCAGCCTCCGATGCAAAACGAAGGGGTGCCTCCCGGCACCCCTTCGTCGTTCCCGGTGTAGCCGAGCTCCGCGCTATTGCGAGCTCGCCGCCGATGCCTGGTCCTGGAACAGATACCGCGCCCGCGGCTCCGGCTCGGCCTTCGTCTCCACGTCGATGCGGATGCGCTGCGCGTTGCCGCTCGCGTCGACCGTACCGACGGGCCAGTTGGGGAGCCCCTGACCGTTCGGGTTCCCGGTCTTGATGAAGTTCTCGAAGTAGCCCTGCATCGTCTGCGAGACCTTCCGGTCCTCATCCGTCCAGGCGAACACCTTGTTCAGGTGCAGGTTGCCCATCGCGTACTCGATCTCGGCCGAGTGCACGGCGCCCTTTGCCGGTGGCGGGGGCGGCGTGCTGCCACCGCGCGTCACGCCACCGGCGAGGTTCGGCGTCACCCCCGTCTCGACCGTCGGCGGACGCGGCCGCGCGTAGAGGTAGCGATAGACCGGCTTGCCGCTCGTCTTGGCGTGGACGTCGAGCCACTTCCAGGTGGAGAAGCCGATGAACCGGTCGCCCGCGAGGTCCGTCACCGACTGGAGCGCTTCCTCCGGCGTGTTCGCCGGGAAGATCTTCGCCGCCTCGTCGGCGCGGTTCGGGAACAGGCGAGCCAGTAGCGCCTTCACGTTCTCCGCGTTCGGCGTCTCCTGCAGGATCGCGCGTGCGCTCATCTCCTCGCTGTTCCAGCCGGCGAGCAGCGGCACCTTCGCCTGCTTGCCGGCGAGGAAGATGTTCGCCGGCACTTCGGGGAAGAACCAGCCGTCGACGTTGGGGCCGAAACGGGGCATGCCCGGGCGGCCCGACCAATCGAGCAGCTCGGTGGCCGACAGCGTGCGCAGCGCAGCGAGGTTCGACGCGCCGACTTTCTGCCCGAAGCTGACGCCGATCTTCTCGGTGGAATCGCGCGTCGGCGTGGAGATCGTCGTCGAGAAGAAGGCGCCGCTCTCACCGATCGCGCCGGCAATGAGGTCGCGCGACATCGGCGACGCCATCTGCGCGCTCACGGCGAACGAGCCGGCGGACTCGCCGGCGATCGTCACGCGCCTCGGGTCGCCACCGAAGCGGGCGATGTTGTCGCGAACCCAGTGCAGGGCCGCGCCCTGGTCCATCAGCGAGTAGTTGCCCGAAGCCTTGTTGGGCGACTCCGCCGTGAGCTCGGGATGCGAGAAGAAGCCGAACACCCCGAGCCGGTAGCTCGTGGTGACGACGATGATGCCGCGCTTCGCCATGCTCTCGCCGTCGTAGCGCGGCTCCGAGCCGTCGCCGGCCACGAAGCCGCCGCCGTAGTAGTACACGAGTACTGGAAGCGCCGCGTTCGGCTGCGCGTTCGCCGGCACCCACACGTTCAGGTAGAGGCAGTCCTCGCTGTTGCCGGAGTTGCGGAACATCATGTCGCCGAACACGCGCGCCTGCATGCACTGATCGGCGAAGCGGTCGGCCAGGCGCACGCCCGTCCAGTTCTTCGGCGGCATCGGCGGTCGCCAGCGGTTCTCACGCACGGGTGGCTGCGCGAACGGGACGCCGCGGAAGGCCTTCACGCCGCCCGGTAGCGTGATGCCCTCGACGGTGCCGTTGACGGTCTGCGCGCGTGGCGCGGTCGCCGTCGCCTGCGCGAGCGTGGCGGCGAACGGAGCGAGCGCGAGCAGCGCGATGGTGGCACGTGTTCTCATGTGGTCTCTCTGGTCCTGGGAATGGTTCTCAGTAGCTCTTGCCGAAACCGAATGGATAGAGCGGGCGCGCCACGTCGTGCGCGACGTCGGGTTTCTGTGCGGCGACCGCGTCCATCGACGCGGGGAGATCGAACGGCAGCTTTCCCTGCGGCGCCGTGCGGCCGGCGAGCACGTCGAGCAGCGCCTCGTCGCTCACGCCGAAGTTGGCGAGGATCGCGCGCGCCTTCCCCTTGAGCGGGGTGAGGATGGCTGGCCGGTCGAGATAGACGGTGACGATCGTCGGCAGCCGTGCGCTGAGGCGCATGACTTCATCGTAGGCCTTGGTGCCATCGCGGAAGCCGAGGTTTCCTTCGTGCTGCATCGCGCCGAACACGTACCCCGGATGCAGCGTCTCGAATGGCGCCTCGAGCCGCACGATGGCGACGTCGGCCTGCGCTGGATCGCTCGCCACGCTCCAACCGGTGCGCCGCACCGCACCTGTGTCGATGCCCACGGCGTACACCCGGAGCGCTCCGTTCGCGCCCGTCGCCTTGAGCGGCAGTATCGCACCATCGTTCTCGAGCAGCACCAGCGACCGCTTCTGCGCGTCGAGCCCCGCGGCACGGAAGGCATCGGTGCCGACTCTGGTTGCCGCGGCATCGGCATCGACGAATGGATTGTCGAACAGTCCGAGCGCGAACTTCTGCTCCATGATTCGGCGCACCGACTCGTCGAGTCGCGCCTCGGTGAGCTCGCCCGTACGTACCGCCTCGACGAGCACCGGCGCGTCTTCCGTACCGCCGAACTGGTCGACGCCCGCCTTCACCGCCTTGACGAACCTGCCGCGCTTGGGGAGGTCCTCCACTCCCCACGGCATTCCCACGTCGGCGAACGACGGACGCTCACCGGCCGGTGCGCCGGCGCGGCATTTGTCGTTGCAATCGTTGGTGACGGCCCAGTCGGTGAGGATCAGGCCGCGGAATCCGTACTGGCCGCGGAGCATCTCGGTGAGCAACTGCCGGCTGTAGCCCGCGCCGACCGGCTCGAGCGGCCGGCCGCGCCATGTGGCGCCCTCGAGGATGGAGTACGTCGGCATCACTCCACCGACGTTCGCCGCGAACGCGCCGAGGAACGGCTTGACGTGATAGTCGAGGGTCGGGCCGGAGAACGACGCCAGACGACCATAGCGGTTGTGCGAGTCGAAGCCTTCCTTCGCGGCGCCGTATCCGACCCAGTGCTTCACCACGGTGACCACGCCGCTGGTGTCGGCGCCGGCGCTTCCGTGCTGGAAGCCTTCCACGTACGCGCGAACGAGCCTCCCCGCGAGATCGGCATCCTCGCCGAAGGTGCCGTTGATGCGGCTCCATCGCGGCTCCGTCGCGAGGTCGGCCTGCGGAGACAGCGCCATCGTGATGCCGACCGCGCGGTACTCGCGCCGCGCGATGTCGCCGAAGCGCCGCGTCGACGCCGCGTCTCCGATCGCCGCGAAGCCGAGCGCCTCGGGCCACTGTGAGAAGCGGCCTTCCGTGACGCTCGCGCCGAGCACGTACTGGAAGTGGTGCCTCGGATCGGTGCTGATCGTGATCGGGATGCCGAGTCGCGTTTGCTCGGCGATCTCCTGCAACACGTTGCTCTGCGCGGCGAGCGCCGACGGCGCACCACCCATCCGGGTGATCATGCTGTTGACCTTCACCTCCGCGACGAGCCGCCGCATCGCGGCCGTGTCGTACGCCGTGCCGACGCCGGCGCCGCCCATCGGCCCGGTGGCACGCGCCGTCCCGTGCATCATCGCGCCTGCCTTCTCCTCGAGCGTCATCTGCGACACGAGATCGCGCGCACGGGCAGCCGGCGTCAGTCGCCAATCCTCGTAGGGATCGACGCGGCCGTTGCGGTTCAGGTCGCGGTACCGAAGCCCGAGCTGCGCCAGCACCGGCGCGGCACGCGTGCCGATCGTCGGCTGCGCGCGGCGCGACGTGTTTTGCGCGCGCGCACTCAGTGGCGAGAGCGCGACAAGAGCGACCGCGACGACAAGGGCGACGGATGGGGACTGGCTTCGGGTCATGGCGCGGAGAACTGAGAGGGGCGTGAGAGGACTACTGAACTGCTGAACTGCTGAACTGCTGAACTGCTGAACTGCTGAACTGCTGAACTGCAACAACATGTCACGCGGAGGCGCGGAGGCGCGGAGAGAACAGCTCTCGGGGTCGCGATCCTTGCACTGCGCACCGTTCCTCTCCATTCACACCCCCAAAAGCACTGCTTGGGGTCGACATCGAAGCTGCTGTGGCGCTATGGTCTTGCTCGGTCCTCTCCGCGCCTCCGCGCCACCGCGTGCGATGCAGTTCAGCAGTTGCAGTTCGTTCGCGCGCTCGGAACTGGATGCGCCCGCTCACTTCACCACCTTCCCCTCCAACCGCGGCAGCTTCGTCGGACCGAAGCTCACGTTCTGCTCGCCCTCGAGCACGACGCGATCTCCGTCGAACCGGAAGTCCAGCGTCGAGTAGAATGGCGTCTCCGGCGCGACGAGCTTCACGCGGAACACGCTGTCGGCGGTCCAGGCGCCGCTCGCCGCGACCTCGGGCTGCGCGGGCACGCTGAGCATGCGCTCGATCCCGTTGGCGAAGCCGGCGCGGTTGCGTACCCAGGTCCCGAGCCCGATCGGCGTGCGCACCTCACCGCTTGCCGTGCGCACCAGCAACGCCGGCGCGCTCGCGCCGAGATCGAGCGACACGGCGCGGATGCCGCGCTCGTTCTCCGGCAGCTCGTACCACTTGCCGCTGATCCTGCTCACCAGCGGCGACGTCGGCTTGCCGGCCGAGGTCCGCATCGTCAGCGAGGCGAGCCTGGTCCCGAGCTCACGCTGAGCGACGAGATTCGCCGGAAGGGGCGCCGGCTTCATCTCGGGAAGGAGTCTGTTCCACACGAGGGTCATCACCGACTGCATGTCGCGCACGCCGCTCGTGATCGCGACCACCGCGTCGTACTGCGGCAGGATCAGCATGTACTGTCCGAACGCGCCGTCGCCGCGATAGCCATGGCGGGAGCGCCAGAACTGGTAGCCGTATCCCTGATCCCAGTCGCTGCGCGGGTTCGAGCCGTTCGACGTCTGCAGCGACGTCGCCTCCTCCACCCACGCCGCGGGGATGAGCTGCCTCCCGTCCCACTTTCCGTTCTGCAGGTAGAGCTGGCCGAACTTCGCGATGTCCTCCGTCCGTACGCTCAGGCCATAGGCGCCGGCGCTGATCCCTTCCGGGCTCGACACCCAGGTTGGACGCTCGATGCCGAGCGGCTCGAACAGGCGCGGTTGCAGATACTCGAGCACCGGCTGCCCGGTAACCTTCTGCACGATCGCCGAGAGCATGTACGTCGCCGGGCTGTTGTAGAGGAAGTGCGTGCCCGGCTTGAACGGGACGGGATGCGCGAAGAATCGCTTCACCCACGTCGCGCCGCGCATCGACGAATCGACTTGCCCGAACAGCGCCGGCTCGGTCTGATGTCCGGTGTTCATCCGCAGCAGGTCGCGCACCCGCATCGCGCGCAGGTTGGCCGAGGGCTGCGCCGGTGCCTCGTCGGGGAAGAACTTCAGTACCTCGTCGTCGACGCTCAGCTTGCCCTCGGCGATCGCGAGCCCGACCGCGGTGGAGGTGAAGCTCTTGCTGAGCGAGTAGAGCACGTGCGGCGTGCGCGCGTCGTATGGGCCCCACCATCCCTCGGCGACGACGCGCCCGTGCCGGACGAGCATGAAGCTGTTCATCCCGTCGATGCTCGTATCGGCCGCCTGGACGAAGGAGGTGATCGCAGCAGACGCGATTCCCTGGCTTTCCGGCGTGGCGCGGGGCAGCGAGCGGCTGGCTCCGTGCGCGGGTGCGCTTTGCGCGGGTGCGCGATGCGCGACGGCGGTGAGGAGCAGCAGCGTCACCGAGACTTGGCGAAGTTTCATCGTGTCAGGAGAGAGCCGGTGGAGTCACGAAGGGATGCACGGTCAACGCGTGAACAGCTCGAGCCGCTGCGGTGCGATCGGCGCCTTGGGCTCGATGCGGTCGCCGATACGCAGCAGCGTCGGCTGCGCCGGTGTGAACGCGGGCCAGCGTGGAAGCCCGGCACCATTGGGGTCGCCGGTCGCGGCGAAGGTGATCCAGTAGGACATCATGGTCGCGGACAGCCTCCGGTCCACATCCGTCCACGGCCGGTTCAGCTTGTCGAGCGTGCCGAAGACGTAGGGCACCTCCGACGTGTGGAACGCCTTGAACTCCGGGCGCTCCGGCCACGGGATCGCGTGATCGAAGTAGTACCCGAAGGCGGGCGTGCGCGCCGAGCGAGCGCGCTCGGTGAGCAGAAGCTGCACGCCCGCCACTCCCGCGTCGCGGCTGCTCTCGACGGCCGAGCGGCGCGCCTCGTCGTCGGTGCCTGCCGGATACGCGGCGAGGAACTGCGAAGCACGCTCGCCGTACCGCTCGGCGACCTGCTTTCGGAACTGCTCCGCGGTCGCCTTTCCGTAGGTGGCCGACGCGCTTCCCTCGTCCGCATTCAATCCGGTGATAGTCGGCACGTCGTTCTGCCGGCCGGCCGCAAACGTCTCGGCGGGATTCTCGACGAGGAAGCGTCCGTCGATGACGGGGCCGAAGCGGACCCCTCCACCCCCGCCG
The DNA here is from genome assembly GCA_035265545.1 of Gemmatimonadaceae bacterium. Classification (GTDB taxonomy): domain Bacteria; phylum Gemmatimonadota; class Gemmatimonadetes; order Gemmatimonadales; family Gemmatimonadaceae; genus AG11. Next base: position 10,875 of record DATFOL010000403.1, read on the forward strand.
ACGAACTTCGACGCCGGGAGCTTGCGCAGCTCGGCGAGGTTCTTCGCGCCGATCGCGGCGGCGTACGCCATCCCGTCTTTCTCCGCATCGGCGCGGGGGCGCGCCACGCGGCCTCCCGTCGCAACGCCCATCGCGGCGAGCCCGCCCGGCCCGCTCTGGATCACCGCACGGTGAAACAGGCCTTTCGCCATCGGCGACGCCGTGAGCAGGAAGATGGACATGGCTCCCGCCGATTGGCCCGCGACCGTGATGCGCTGCGGATCGCCGCCGAACGCGGCGATGTTGTCGCGCACCCACTCCAGTGCCGCCACCTGGTCGAGCAGCCCGTAGTTCCCCGACGCGCCGCTCTCCGCCGTGAGCTCGGGGTACGCGAGGAAGCCGAGCGCCCCGACGCGGTAGTTCATGTTCACCACCACGAGCCCCTTCTCGGCGAGCGGCGCGCCGTCGTACACCGGCACGTCGCCCGAGCCGCTCGAGAACCCGCCGCCGTAGACATAGACCAGCACCGGCCGGCGCTCTCCCACTCGGGCCGCCGTCCACACGTTGAGGTAGAGACAGTCCTCGCTCACGGAGCCTAGCAGGAGGAACTCCTTCGTCCACGGTCCGAATGGCGTGTTCGGGCCCTGCATGCACGACGCCGAGAACTTCTCGGCCGAGCGCACGTTCTCCCATTCGTTCGGCTCGCGTGGTGCGCGCCACCGGAGCTCGCCGACCGGCGCCGCCGCGTAGGGGACGCCGAGATAGGCGCGGACACCAGGACGGGATCCGGCCGTGCCACGGACGAGCCCGGCCGTGGTCTGCACGGACGCGTTGGTCTTCACCACACTGCCGACCGCGCCGCTCGCGCACGCGGAGGTGACCTGCGTGACGAGCAACGCGCCGATGGACAGTCGAACGAGACGAGATGACGTGAGCATCACGACGGATGGTCTAGGGGTGATCGGTAATCGTCATCGACAGGTGAAGCTCGACGCGTCGTCGGTGCTGCCGGTGCCGACGTAGACGGCGCGGCGCGGATACGGGCAGAGCGGGCGCGTGCGCGTCACGCGTCTGCCGTCCAGTCGCGAGGCGACGATGCGTTCCGGCGCGACCCCCTGCTCCACCCACCGGTCGAGCGCCTCGAGAAGATCGTGCTGCGCGTCGCACAGTGGCGACTCGGCGCCGGGATTGCCGAAGATCGTCGCTCCCGGGCCTCGTGCACAGTGAGCCATTCCCGGCACCATGAAGAGACGGAAGTATTCATCGGTCGCGCCCTGCGAGCCCTCTCGCGCGCGCAGCCGATCGTAGTAGGAGATCACGTCGAACGCGCTCGCCACCGGGTCCGCCCATCCGTGATAGACGATGGCCTTGCCGCCGCGACGCTTGAACGCCGTGAGGTCGACGTTCGTGTGATCCACGGCGCGGCCCACCTTCTCGTCGGCGGTCGCGAGGTCACGATCGAAGTCGAACCGCCACCAGCTCCACTGGGGGTCCCCGAACACCCAGTAGCGCCAGAAGTCGGCGCGCGTTGGCTGGGTCGTGCCCCAGTACAGGTGCCACCCGCCGGTAACCGTGCCGTCGTCCGCGACGACGGGCGCTTCACTGCCCTTCGGCCAGCCGGGATAGACCTGCTCGCCCGTCCGCGGGTTCCGCGCGCCCGCGTACATCTTCTCGAGCGCGGCCACCTGCGCGGCGGTCAGACATTCCCTCGTCTCGGTCGCGGCGCAGCGCAGCGATTCCGGCTTCCACGGGCACTCGCGTGGATCGTCGAGCACGCCGTCGCGCACACCGTCGATCGCGTCGCATGCGGCGACGACGGTCCGCGTGATCAGCGCGAGCTTGGCCGGTGTGAGGATCGGAGTCGTGTCGTCGTTCGGCGCGTGATTCGCGCGGTACTGCCAGAGGAAACCGGCATTGAGCCGCACCCGGCTGTGGCCCGGCGCGCCGGCGATCACGCCGTCGAAGTCCTCAGGGTAGCGCTGCAGCTCGGCGAACCCCTGCTGACCGCCAGTGGAGCATCCATAGAAGTACGCGCGGCGCACCAGTCGGCCACCCAGCGCGGCGGCGATCGCCTTCGCCGGTCCGACGATCGCGTGGATCGATCGCGTGCCCCAGTCCTCGAGTCGCTCGCGATGACCCACCACGAAGCGGAGATCGTTCGGGTCGTCCGTCTGGTGTCCCGTGTCACCGCCGAGCGCGGCGTAGCCGCGGCGGAGCACCATCGTCATGTCGCCGTAGGCCAGCGCCGAGCTGTAGCCGCCGTTTCCGGTGGCGACGAGCTTGCCGTTCCACGCCGTGCCTTCCGGCAACCACAGCTCGAAGTTGATGCGCGAGCCCGGTGCCGACGTCGCCTCGCCGCGCACCCGACAGAACGCGGGAATGCGCTGCGCCGCCGCTTGTATGCCGGGGAGTGCCAGGGCTCCGGCCGCCACTCGCGTCGCGCTCGTCACGCGTGCACCCTCGAGTCGCAGCGTGGACACCGCGGACGAATCGCACCCGATCCCGACCGCCGATCGCTGCGTGGACGGACGCGCGCATGCGCCGATCAACGCCGCGAGGGCGAGCGGGCCGAGCACGGCGCGCGCGATCATCGCGGGGCGAGCTCCGGCTTCGGCGAGGCGAGCGGCGCGAAGGCGTCGCTCCGCGTCGCATCCGACACCATCCGCTCGGCGTCCTCGGCCAGCAGCAGCCGCTCGCGCACGAGCTGCCCGGCGGTCTGCCGGACCCGGTCGACGTACGCTGCGTGACTGCCGTAGCGCTCCGTCAGTGAGAGCCGCTGATCGTCGTTCGCCATGCGTTCGCGTTGGTCGGTGGCGAATGGGATGAACCCACCGCTGAATCCGCACTGCTGGCCTCGCGCGAACCCGGTCGCCGTGACGTTCCACCCGAGGTACGAGCCGAGCGGGTTCGCAACGAGTGGCGACTTGATCCCCGCGAGCTCGTTGCCATCCTCGTCGATCTGCGGCACAAGGTTCGGGAGAACTTGCCTGATCCTGGGCGGCGTGATGATCGCGCCGCGCATGTCGTTCGGATCGAACGCCGGCCCGAAGTCGTAGTCGAGGATCGGGAGCAGCATGCCCGCCGGCGTGACTCGCCCGGTCTCGGCGCGCGGCACCCGAGGGAATCGTGCGACCACCGACTCCGGAGCCACGAGCGTGCCGTCGGCCACTCGCGGATACCGACTCGGAGGTGGCTCGACGCCGCGGCGCACCCAGGCTACGAGCACGCCGAGCAGCGCGCGCTCGTGCTCCGCCTCGGGCGCCGGATTGTCGGGCAGCACGCACACCGACCGGCTGCGCGGTGGTGTTCGGGTGAACGCGCCGTTGCCGCCGCCGTGGGTCGTCGAGGGGAAGTAGTAGCGCCGCACGTTCGCCGGGAGCGGGACGTCGCGCCCCGAGGTGCCGACGAAGTTCAGCGACTCGCGCAGTCCCCAGAACTCGGCCGAGCCGATCGTCTCGAAGACCTTCGGGCAGGTGCCTGTCGCGCGGCAGCGGTCGAGCATTCCGGCGGCGGGACGTCCGCGCAGGCTGTCCGTGTACCGCTCCCACCACACCACGGCTTCGCTGCCGGGCTGGTACAATTGCGCCGCCGCGCCCGGGAGCGCGAACCGGAAGTTCACGGGACTCTGCCGCGCCGCGATGTGCGGATTCGCGCCGTCCCACACGACGCGACCGCGCTGGCCCGAGTCGTCCTCGTTGAAGCCGTAATGGATGAACGTCTTCTGCGAGTTGCCCGACTGCGACTGCCCCGTCGCGATCACGGTGCGGATCGCGCCGGCGATCGGGTTCGCGTTTCCGTCGGCGTCGCGCGCTTCGTAGCGGAAGAACGATCCCACGTCGCGGAACGCGGCGTAGCCGAGCATCAGCACGAGCGGATCGCGCGCCGTGTACACGAGCTGGTAGACGAGCGCCGGGTTGGCAGCGGTCCGCAGGCAGATCTTCGTCGAGTCGCGCATTCCGGGGAACGGCGTGCGTGCGCAGTCGCCCCACGCCCAGTCCTCGCTCGGGATCGCACGTACACCCTCCGCGACGCCTTCCATCGTCTCGCGCGCGCGCGTCTCGAGCCGCGCCTCGCGCGTGTCGAGCGTCGTGGGCACGTACGCGCCCAGCGCGAGCGCGTTGACGCTGTAGAACCCGGTGCCGCGCAGCGAGAGCGTCGACGTTCCTGCGGCGAGGTCGCTCCACCGCACGACGATCGGACCGGTGATCGGCGAGCCGTCGGCGTTCCGCGCCACGGGGACGCGCACCGTTTCGAGCACGTGTCGCCCCGCTGGACCGGCCACGGGCGCGATGTCACCCTGCCAACCACTCCACAGGATCGTGTAGCCCTGACGGAACAGGAACCCGTCGCCGGCTCCTTCGAAGTCGCACGCTGTCCCGGGTGCGGCCATGGCGCAGACCCGATTGAACGTCGGCAGCAGCAGCTTGTTGCCGCGATTCACCATGTCGTGCAGCAGCACACCGTTCCCCTTCGACGGATCGAGCGGGCGCAGCAGGGTGAACGTCGCAATGTACTCCACCATCCCGCGCGCGTTTCTCGGCGCGAGCAGGATGTCGTTGATCAGCGCGTTGCGCCGGTCGCGCGGATCGATCTCGCCGTAGGCACGACCGATGATCCTCTCGTACTGCCCGACCGCGCCGAACGCGCGCCCTTCATACGCCGTCCCGCGAGAGAGGATCTCGATCCGCACGATGCGCGCGCTCGCGTCCCGCGCCCCTGCGAGCAGGAGCACCAACGCGAGCGACAACGCACGCAACGCCCGCCCGATCATGCGCCGCCCTCCTCGTCCGGGATCTCCATGCCCAGCAGCGCCGAGCTGAGGCCCTTGCCGTGCGCGTCTAGAGACAGCGAGCGTGTCACGCCGCCGCCGAGCGCGCCCTCCAGCACGAAGTTGAGCGCGCCGAGCCGCGGCAGCTCGTACCGCGTCACCCTCCCATGCACGATCCCGGCGAAGTGCGCCTTCACCCGATCCGCGGTGACGTGACGCGCCAGCAGCGGATAGTCCGCCGCCTGGTACGCGATGACCGAGATGTTCGACGTGTCGCCCTTGTCGCCCGTGCGGGAGTGCGCGATCTGCCGAAGGGTGCGCATGGTCACGCCTCCATCCACTCGATGGAGGTGCGCACCGCGTCGCGCGGTATGAATGCCGACGTCACGGCGATCACCTCGCGCGCCGACTTCGTGACGCCACCGCCGCCCGCGGGCCCGTTGGTGTACAGCGTCTCAACCTCGTCGCCGATGCGCCGCGCGTCGCACAGGCTCTCGCACCGCGCCGTCACGCGCGCACGGACCTCGTACGGCTCGCCGTGCTCGGCCGAAAGCGCGTCGCCGTGCAGCGCATTCACTCCCACGAGATCGAGCCGGAGCTCGCTGTACCGCACGCCGGTGATGCGCAGCCGGTCGGCGACGATGTCCAGCGCGAGCCGCGCGCGCGCGACCGCCCCGGGCCCCGCGTACGAGATCTGTCCCTCGCCGACATGGCTGTCCCGATAGCCCACCGAGACCTTCAGCATCACGGGCCGCTCGCGCCCCGCCACGCCCTGCACCAGCACCCGGTCGGGCCCGAGCTCGGCCACTGTCGCACCAGTGATGTCCGCCATCACGTCGGGGGTCGCGTATGCGCCGGGATCGTGCACCTCGTACAGCAGCTGCTCCGTACACGTCCTCGCCGTCACGCACCCTCCGGCCTCGGGGAGCTTGGTGATCATCGTCGCGCCGTCCGCCGCGACCTCGCCGATCGGGAACCCCAGCCGCGCGAGGTCGGCCACGTCCTTGTAGCCCGGGTCGGCGAAGTAGCCGCCTGTCACC
>DATFOL010000404.1:0-21089 GCA_035265545.1 Gemmatimonadaceae bacterium
CTCGCGTTCATGCGACAGCTCGCGCTCGCCGACATTCCCGGGATCGGACCAAAGTCGTCGGCCCGGCTCGCCGATGCAGGGCTGCGGAGTGTCGAAGACGTGCTCGCGCTCGACGATGCCGCCCTCGCCCGCCTGGTTGGGCCGCGCGACGCGGGATGGCTCGCCGAACGCGTGCGCGGCATCGACGACGCCGAAGTCGCCGAGCGGGAGGTGGCGAAGAGCATCAGCCGCGACGAGACGTTCGATACCGACCTGCACGACGACCTCCTGCTCGAGGGCGAGCTCGCCGAGCTGATCGGACGCGCGGCGGCGGAGCTTCGCAGCGAAGGGCTCACGGCGCGGACGGTCACCGTGAAGATCCGCGACACGGACTTCACCACCCGTCAGTCGAGTCGGACGTTCGATGAGGCGCTGGCGTCCGACCGCGCATTGTTCGCCGCGGCGCGTCAGCTCCTGGCGAAGCTCCGCCGCGCCCGACGAGTTCCGGCGCGTCTGCTGGGCGTTGCGCTCTCCAACTTCACTCCGCCGCCGACGGTGCAGCTGGCGCTGTTCGATGGCGCGCGCGCGCCACTCGAGACGGCGAAGGATCGCGAGCTGTCGCGGGCGGTGGACGCGGTGCGCGCGCGGTTCGGGCGCGACGCGATCGCTCCCGGCCGCAAGCCGAGAACGAGTTAGCTACTCGAGCTCGATCAGCAGCGCGCCCTTCTCCACAGCGGATCCAGGCTGTGCGAGCACCGCTTTGACCGTCGCCGCTGCCGGCGCGCGGAGCTCGTTCTCCATCTTCATCGCCTCCATCACGACGAGCCCCTGCCCCTGCTGCACGCGGTCGCCGACCTGCACGTTGACGCGTACGATCATGCCCGGCATCGGCGCGACGAGGGGCGCCGGTCCGACGGGCCCCGCGCTGGCGCCGGCCAGCTCGCGGATCGCGCGCATGCGTTCGTCGAGTGCCTCCACCTCGTGGCGAAATCCGTCGACCCAGATCGTGTAGTGTCCTCGCGAGCTGCCCGGACGGACCACGATCCGATGCACCTCGTCGCCGACGGTGAGCATGCGCACCGGCGTTCCCTCGACGTCGGTCAGTCTCGCGTGCGTCGTCGCGTCGTCGACGCGTACCTCGTCGCCATCGAGCTGCACCTCCAGCTCCGCTTCGCCGATCCGAACGTAGTACTTCATGCGGCCGGCACGAGCTCGCAGAGTGTCTCGACGTGCGCAGTCTGCGGGAACATGTCGTAGCCGCGCACCGCGACGAGTCGAAAGCCCGGCATGCGCGCGAGGTCGCGCGCGAGAGTGGCCGGATCGCAGCTGACATAGAACAGCGCGCGTAAACCGGCATGCCGAGTCTGCAGCGCCGCGGTGACCCGTTCGTCGACACCGGTTCTCGGTGGATTGAGCAGTACGACCTCGGCGGGCAGAGCTTCCACGATGTGATCCTCCACCCTGCCGCCGATGACCACGGATGGCGAAGCGATGCTCGCCGCGAGCGTTTCGACCGCGGCTCGATCGAGCTCGATCGCGCTCACGCGCCTCCCTTCGTCGGCGAGCGGAATGGCGGTGGCGCCGGTTCCCGCGTAGGCGTCGAGCACGGTAGCTGGATCATAGGCGCGCACGCGGGTGAGCAGATGCTCGCGCAGTCGCGCGGCGACGGCGGCGTTCACCTGGGCGAACGCCGCGCCCGCGCGCTGCTGGCTCTCGCGCGCGGCCACACGGCGGACGGGGGCGTCGTCTGGCCGCCACCATACTTCTGTCACCGAGGGTGCCGCCGAGAGCAGCGTCTCGGGCGAACGCCAGAGGCGGCCGCCTTCGACCGTCACAGATGCACCGTCGTCCATGATACGCACGGCGACGCGCAGCGCTTTCTCGCGCGGCAGCGCGTCGAAGGCCGGCCGCAGCTCCCGCCACACCGCCATCACTTGTTCGTCCGTGATCGGGCAATCGGCGAGGTCGAACACCGCGGCGGGATCGTCGTAGGGATGCAGGCCGGCGATCCAACCGTCGCGAGTGCGCCGGAGATGCAGGGTGAGCTTCCGGCGGTAGCGCCATGGTGCGTCGCTCGGCTCGACGATCGGATCAGCGACGTCGCGCCGCCCGATGCGCCGAAGGGCATCGCCGATGATGACGCTCTTGGCCGCGACTTGCGCGTGGTAGCCGAGGTGCTGGAGCTGGCAGCCGCCGCAACGGTCGATCGTATAGTGAGGACACGGCGGATCCACGCGTGCTGGCGACGGCTCGTCGAGCGAGAGAAGCTGGCCGCGGGCGAATCGCTTGGCCTTGGCGATGCGCACTCGCGCCACGTCGCCGGGCGCCGTGCGAGGAACGAACACGACGATTCCCTCCGTGCGTCCGACCCCGTCGCCACCGGCGGCGATCGAGGCGATCTCCAGCCGCGCTCCGCGATCGATCACCGCAGGCCCTCGCGCCGAGCGAGCTCCACCCAGGTGCCGGGGCGTCCCGCCGACGCGGGCGGCATGCCGGGCGAGCCGCGCCGAGTGCCGCGATCGCGCTCCGCGAGCAGTGCCGCCGCGATCGCGGCGCGGACGACACTCTCGCGCGGCACCGTGGGCGAGGCGAGCGTCGCGAGTCGGCGCTCGAGCCACTGGATCTCGATGGCGCCGGCGCGAAACTCTTCGTCTTCCATCACGCGCAGATGAAAGTCACGCGACGTGTCGACACCCTCGATCGTGAGCTCGAGCAGCGCGCGATGCATCCGAGCGATCGCGTGGCCACGGTCCGGTGCCCAGACGATCAGCTTTGCCAGCATCGGGTCGTAGTGCAGCGTGATTTCGCTTCCCGTCTCGATCCCGCCGTCCCACCGAACACCAGGTCCGGCGGGGACGTGGAGATACTGGACGCGTCCGGTGGACGGCAGGAACCCGTTCGCCGGATCTTCGCTCGTGATGCGGCATTCGATCGCCCACCCCTTGGGCGTGAGCGACTCCTGAGTGAAGGGGAGCCGCTCACCGGCCGCGACACGGAGCTGCCACTGCACCAGGTCGATTCCGGTGACGAGCTCCGTGACCGGATGCTCCACCTGAATGCGAGTGTTCATCTCGAGGAAGTAGAACGCGCCGTCGGCGTCGAGGAGGAACTCGCAGGTGCCCGCGTTGGTGTAGCCGGCCGCGCGCGCGGCGGCTACCGCGGCGGCGCCCATGCGCGCGCGAAGCCCCGGTGAGACGGCCACACTCGGCGCCTCCTCGATCATCTTCTGGTGCCGACGCTGAACGGAGCACTCGCGCTCACCGAGATGAAGCATCGTCCCGTGACGATCGCCCAGCACCTGGATCTCCACGTGCCGTGGGCCGACGATGTACTTCTCGACGTACACCGCGTCGTCGCCGAAGGCATTCCGCGCCTCGCGTTGCGCCGCGGCGAGGGCACCTGAAAGCTCGTCCCGGCGGTGCACGACGCGCATTCCCTTCCCCCCGCCGCCAGCAGCCGCCTTGAGCAGCACCGGGTAGCCGAACTGCTCCGCCACCTGCTCCGCTTCCGCCGCGTCGCGTAGCGCCGTGGTCGTGCCGGGAACGACCGGCGTGCCCGCGGCGATCGCGAGCTGGCGCGCCGCGGTCTTGCTTCCCATCGCGGCGATGGCCTCGGCTGGCGGGCCGACGAAGACCAGCCCTGCGTCGCGGACGGCGCGAGCGAACCACTCGCGCTCGGACAGAAAGCCGTAACCCGGGTGGATGGCCTCGGCGCCGACCCTCTGAGCCGCGGCGATGATCGCATCACCACGAAGGTACGACTCGCTCGACGGCGCGGGTCCGAGCAACACCGCCTCGTCGGCCTCGCGAGCGTGCGGCGCGCGGGCGTCGGCCTCGGAATACACGGCGACCGAGGCCACGCCGAGCTCGCGGCAGGCACGGATGATACGCAGCGCGATCTCGCCCCGGTTGGCGATCAGCACCTTCCTAAACACCCGCGCCTCCGAGCGTTGTCCGCACCACGGTGACGGCGAGCGCCGTGAGGGGCATCAGAGCGGAATGTTGCCGTGCTTCTTGGGCGGGTTTCGGTCCCGCTTCGTGCGGAGCGACTCGAGCGCGTCGACCAGCCTCGGACGCGTGTCGCGCGGATCGATGATGTCGTCGAGATACCCGCGGCCCGCCGCGACGTACGGGTGCGCGAACTTCTCGCGGTACTCGTTGATCTTCGCGTCGGTCATTCCCTCCGGCTCGTCACTCTCGGAGATCTCCTTGCGAAAGAGGATCTCCACGGCTCCTTTCGGGCCCATCACCGCGATCTCGGCCGTGGGCCACGCGACGTTGAAGTCGCCGCGGACATGCTTGGAGCTCATGACGTCGTACGCGCCGCCATAGGCCTTCCGCGTGATCACGGTGAGCTTGGGCACGGTGGCCTCGCAGTAGGCGTAGAGCAGCTTCGCCCCGTGACGGATGATGCCGTTGTGCTCCTGCGCGACGCCTGGGAGGAAGCCGGGAACGTCGACCAGCGTGACGATCGGGATGTTGAAGGCATCGCAGAAGCGCACGAAGCGCCCGGCCTTCGTCGCGGAGTTGATGTCGAGCACTCCCGCAAGTACCGCTGGCTGGTTGGCAACGATCCCGATGCTGAATCCGCCAAGGTGCGCGAAGCCACAGAGGATGTTCGCCGCGAACAGTGGCTGTACCTCGTAGAACGTGCCGTCGTCGACGATGCGCCGGATGACCTCGTGCATGTCGTACGGCTTGTTCGGATTGTCGGGCACGACGTCGAGTAGCGACTCGTCGCGCCGATCGCGCGGGTCGGTCCCGCGCCCGCGCGGTGGCTCGTCGACGTTGTTCGAGGGGACGTACTGGAAGAGATCGCGGATCGCCTGCAGGCAGGCTGGTTCGGAATCACAGGCGAAGTGCGCCACGCCAGAGGTCTCGTGGTGCGTGTCCGCCCCGCCCAGCTCTTCCATGGTCACGTCCTCGTGCGTGACCGTCTTCACCACGTTCGGTCCCGTGACGAACATGTAGCTCGTCTTGCGGACCATGTAGGTGAAATCGGTGATCGCTGGCGAATACACGGCGCCGCCCGCGCATGGGCCGAGGATCGCGCTGATCTGCGGCACCACGCCCGAGGCGAGCGTGTTGCGCAGGAAGATCTCGGCGTAGCCGCCGAGCGAGACCACGCCCTCCTGGATGCGCGCACCGCCGGAGTCGTTCAGGCCGATCACCGGTGCGCCGTTCCGCATCGCGAGGTCCATCACCTTGACGATCTTCTCGGCGAAGGCTTCGCTGAGCGAGCCGCCGAACACCGTGAAGTCCTGCGAGAAGACATACACGAGGCGACCGTCGATGCGGCCGTGGCCCGTCACGACGCCGTCTCCGTAGATGCGCTGCTCTTCGAGCCCGAAATCGTGCGAGCGGTGGACGACGAAGCGATCGAGCTCCACGAAGCTCCCCTCGTCGAGCAGGAGGTCGAGCCGCTCGCGGGCGGACAGCTTCCCTTTCTTGTGCTGCGCGTCGAGCCGCGCCGCGCCGCCGCCGAGCTCCGCCTCCGCCGCCCGGCGCTCCAGCAGTGCCACCCGCTCTCGCATCGTCATAGGTGGAAAAAGCTAGCGCACGTGCCGAGAGCGTTCTAGGAGAGGCCGCCACGCATCTCCGCCTCGGTAACGCCCGAACTGGCGGATCGTCTCCTCGGCAGCAGCCCCCTGCGATGAAGCGGGTCGTTCCAGCTCGCGGTTCCACCGTTCCTCCTGTCTCGCTCGTGAAGCGACGCAATCCTTGGGGTGTTCGATCGATCGCCACTCCCAGGCGGCCCTTCCGGCCGATCGTGGCCCGCGTGCTCGCGCTCGCGCTACCGGTCGGCCTTGCCGCCTGCGGTGGCAGTACCCCCACACTCAGCCGGAGTCGGGCGGACACGGCCTACGTCGGGGTCGCGGTCGGCCTCACGAACCCGGAGCGGTATGCCCACCTGTTCGAGGGCGTCGAGCTCGCGTTCGACTCGCTGAACAAGCTGCGTCCCGAGAATGCGCCGCCGCTGGCGCTGCGGCGCGCGCCGAGTACCGCCGATTCTCCCGTAAAGATCGCGACGGCGTTTCGCGACGACCCGAGCATCGTGGCCGTGATCGGCCACACCGAGAGTGACGCGACCATCGCCGCCGCCCCCGTCTACGCCGATCGGGCGCATGGCGGCAAGGATCCAGTGCCCGTCGTCACGTCGGCCGCTGCGCTGGCCGTGACCCGAGTGTCGCCCTGGATTTATCGCGTGAACGTCACGATCGCCGAGCAGGGCCGGGTGCTCGCACGCTATGCCGACTCACTCGGCTTCAAGCGCGCGGGAGTGCTCTACCGCAACGAGCCATCCGGCAAGGATTTCACGAGAGCGTTCGCGGAGGAGTTCGCGAAGAGCGGTGGGACCGTGCTCGAGCGTGACCCGTTCACCGAGGACATCTGGGACTACGACGCGTACGCGAAGCGACTCGTGAGAAACGGGGCGCAGATCGTCGTCGTGGCCGGCAACTCGCCCCAGTCGCGCGCGACCATTCATGCGCTGCGCGTCGCAGGTGGCCAGCAGCCGGTGCTGAGCACGAACGGTCCCGCAGCGAAGGACACGGGCGACTTCCGCGGGCTGCATCACATCGTGCTCTACTCACCGGACCGGCCGGTGGCAGTCGAGGGTGCGACGTTCGCCTCGCAGTTCAGGGCCCGCTACGACGTGAAGCCCGATCACTGGGCGGCGCTGGGGTTCGACGCCGCGATGCTGATCGCGCGCGCGGTGCACGAATCGGGTGCCCGGCGAAGCGCGATCCACGACTGGCTCGGGACCATCGGCAGGTCGCGGCCCGCCCATCCGGGCGCGACGGGATCGATCGCCTTCGACGAGCATCGGGATCCGGTGGACAAGAAGGTGCTCGTGGCGGAGGTGGCGCGATGAGCCGCGCGGCCGCGCCGGCGGCGCTGTTCCGCCAGTGGACGATTCGCCGTCGGGTGATGCTCGGCTTCGGCTCGGTGATCGCTCTGCTCTTCATCACCGGCGCGCTCGGCACGACCATGCTGCGCTCGGCTCATCGCAATCTCCAGCAGCAGACGATTCAGGTCATCACCATCAAGAACCAGTTGTTCGCCAGCCAGGAGGCGACGCGCCAGTACGTCGTGCTGGCGCAGAACGACCTCTTGCGGACGGAAGGGATTGAGGCGGTCGCGGCGATGGACAGCGTGAGCGCGGTGGCCGACTCGCTTCGCCTCCAGCTCAATCTTGGCGACGCGATGACTGACGCGGAGCGCGTCAGTCTCGCGAAGATCGGCTCTATCCAGGGCGGCATCGGCACTCGGCTCGCCATCGCGCGCGCCTGGATGGACGTGGGTAATCCCGCGGCGGCGAGCCAGCACACCGCGGTATCGTCGAAGCTGCTCGACTCGTTGTTCATCCTCTCCAGCGCGATCATCGCCGCCGAGGATGTGCGGGCGACCGAGATGATGGCGCGGGCGGATCGATTGGTGACGCGGCAGCAGGTCCTCGTGCAGTCCCTGCTCGGGATCGGCCTCGTGCTGGCACTCGTCGTCGGGTTCGCGACGCTCCGGGCCGTGACAAAGCCGCTGGACATGCTCGCGATGGGCGCGAGACGCGTCGGTGAAGGCAATCTCCAGGTTGCGATCGACCCGACCGGCCTGGACGAGGAGTACCGCGTCGTTGCGCAGGCGCTCGCCGACACCACCCAGCGTCTCTCGCAGCTCGTGCGAGAGATCCAGCACGAGGCGCGCGACGTCGCCAGCGCGGCGGGGGCGCTGACCGTCGCGTCCGGTGCAGCGGCGGAGTCGACGAATCGCGTGAGCGAGAGCATGCTCCACATCGCCAGCGCCGCGCAGGAACAGCGCGCCGTCGTGGAGACGACGCACACCGTGCTCGCCCGCGTGCGTGCGGCATCGAGCGTGCTCGAGTCGACGGCGAGCGACGCGGGCGCGCTGGAGGGCGAGGTCCGGAACCTCACCGATGGCGCACGGCATGGCATCGCTGAGGCGCTCGACGCGCTTGCCCGCGCGCGCGACGTGATCGGTGCCTCGCTCGTGAACGTCGAACGGGTGGACAAGGCTTCCGCGATCGTCCAGCAGTTCCTGCAGACGATCCAGCAGATCTCGGAGCAGACGGACCTGCTCGCGCTGAATGCAGCCATCGAAGCAGCCCGCGCCGGCGAGAGTGGCCGGGGCTTCGCCGTCGTCGCGGAAGAAGTGCGCAAGCTGGCCGACCACAGCAACCGGACGGCGGACGACGTCCGGGAGGTCGTCACGTCGATGCGGCGCGAGGTGACGACGGCATCGCTCGCCTTCCGCGACGGCGTATCGTCTCTCGGCAACGTCGATGCGACGTCGCGCACCGTCACCGAGGCACTCGACACGATTCATCTCGCGATTGCGCGGATGGATCGGCTGACCCGCGTGGTGCGCGAGTCTGCACAGTCCAATCGAGACTCGGTGCGGGAGCTGGACGATCAGGTCGGCGTCACCACGACCCACGCGGAGGCGCAGGCCGCGTCCAGCGAGATGGCACGCGCGGCGGCCGAGGAGACCGCGGCGGCCTCCGAGGAAGTCGCCGCTACCGCGAGCCAGCTCGCCGACAGTGCACAGCGCCTGAGCACTCTGGTCACGGCCTTCTCGGTGTGACGGCCTCCGAACGCACGAGAGCCCGTTCCGGCAGCGCCGGAACGGGCTCTCGTATTTTGTGCGCGTGCGACGCCTACTCTTCCGTTGTCGCCAGATCGACCGGAATCTCGATCGTATCGCCGTCGTCCGTGTGGATCTTGGACGGGGTCTCCGGGCGAGGCGGCTGCTCCTCCGGAATGTTCACCACGCTCAACACGATGCGACGATGGATCGGATCGACTTCGAGCACGCGGGTATCGAGGTTCATCCCCTCGTACACGACGTCGGCCGGGCTGTTGACCGCCGCGCCCTGACCAAGCTGCGAGATCGGCACGAAGCCCTCGATGTCGTTGCCGATGTCGACGACGACGCCCTTGTCCATCAGGCGCACGACCTTCGACCGCATCTCGGTGCCGACGGGATAGGTCTCGCCGATCCGCAGCCACGGATCCTCCTCCGCCTGCTTCAGGCCGAGGCTGATGCGCTTGTTCTCGCTGTCGATGTTGAGGATCACCACGTCGACCGCATCGCCTTTCTTCACGACCTCCGACGGGTGCTGGACGCGCTTCGTCCAGCTCATGTCCGAGATGTGTATCAAACCATCAATCCCCGGCTCGATTTCTACAAAAGCGCCGAAGCTGGTAAGGTTTCTCACCTTCCCGTTGATGCGCGTGCCGACCGGGTACTTGAGCGGCAGCACCACCCACGGATCCTGCTCCGTCTGCTTCATACCGAGCGAGATCTTCTCCTCGTTCGGATCGACCTTGAGCACCACGGCCTCGATCGTCTCGCCGATGCTGACGAGCTTCGACGGATGGCGGACGTTGCGCGTCCAGCTCATCTCGCTGATGTGCACGAGACCCTCGATGCCCGGCTCGAGCTCGATGAAGGCGCCGTAGTTCGTGATGCTGACCACCTTCCCCTGCACGCGCGTGCCGACCGGATACTTCTCGGCGACGTCCTTCCACGGGTAGCTCTGAAGCTGCTTCAGGCCGAGCGAGATGCGCTCGCGCTGCCAGTCGATGTCGAGCACCTTGACCTCGAGCTCCGACCCGATCTGCACGAGCTCGGACGGGTGCGAGATGCGGCCCCACGACATGTCGGTGATGTGGAGAAGGCCGTCGACGCCACCAAGATCGATGAACGCGCCGAAGTCGGTGATGTTCTTGACCACGCCCTTCCGGATCTGGTCCTTCTCCAGCTCCTTCATGAGCTTCTCGCGCTTGCCGGCTCGCTCGTTCTCGAGGATCACGCGGCGCGAGACGACGATGTTGCGACGGCGCTTGTTCAGCTTGATGATCTTGAACTCGAACTTCTGGCCGAGCAACTCGTCGATGTTCGGAACGCGACGCAGCGCGATCTGCGAACCCGGAAGGAACGCGTCGACACCCATGAGGTCGACGACGACTCCTCCCTTGATCTTCTTGACGAGCGTGCCCTCGACGGGCTGATCGTTCTCGTAGGCGAGACGAATGCGCTCCCATACGCGCATGAAGTCCGCCTTCTTCTTCGAGAGGACGACTGAGCCCTCCTGATCCTCGAGGTGCTCGAGCAGGACCTCGACCTCGTCACCGATCTTGAGGTCCGGGAAGTCCTTGAACTCCTCGAGAGGGACACTGCCCTCCGACTTGAAGCCGATGTCGAGCACGACGAGGTTGTCGCGAATCTCGAGGACGTGGGCTTTGACGATCTCGCCCTCGTCGATCGAGGCCATCGTGCCGTTGTACATCTCCATCATCGCTTCGAGCTCGTCGGGCGAGTAGCCCTCATCGTCGACGAGTTCGGGGCGCAGGTTGGCAAGGGGGCGAAGCTGCGCACGCTGCGCGTCGCGCTTCTCCCGGGCGCTCAGCGCCGCCTTGTCGGTAGGGGGGATCTCGAGCTCAGTCATACTGGAAGGCAAAGTCTCCTGAATCGCGGAGGTTTTCGCTCGCCGCGGCGAGTCTGAGGTGACGCGCGTCCCTACGGAGGGGATGCACGGAAGGCCTCCCGAGCGTACGCCGGATGGCCAGATTGGAGCGAACCTGAAAATATACGGCGCCCGGGAGCATCCGTCAACCGGGCGCAGCGCGTTAAGTGACGTGCGGACGGTGGGTTACGGCGCGAGCCAGGGCGACGATACGCTCCACCTGCTCTTCCTGGGTCAGGTAAGTGGTGTCGAGCAGCACCGCGTCGGCGGCCTGAACGGTCTGGGTGGCGTCGCGCGCGTCTCGCTGAACGAGCTGATCGGTCTCCTCGGCGATCTCATCGTCCACTGGCCGGCGGCCAAGCCGTTGGGTCAACCTGCGCCGCGCGCGCTCCCACGGATCGGCGATGAGAAAGATCTTCAGGGAGGCGTCCGGGAAGACGGCGGTCCCCATGTCTCGCCCGTCGACGACGACGTCGTGCTCCGCGGCCGCTTCGCGGACACGGTCGTTCACCCACACCCTGACCTCGGGAGTACGCGCCACGAGCGATACGTGCTCGGTGACCCGGCTGCCACGGAGCTCCTCTTCGGCGGGCTCGCCGTCCAGGAGAACCGTGAACGAGGTGCGCTCTGGCCGGAGTGCGATCCGATCGCCCTGCGCGACGAGCGACGAGCCTGTCCACTCCTCCGTAGGTCTCGAAGTTCGCAGCATCGCCGCCGTCAGTCCCCGATACAGCGATCCGGAGTCGACGTGCCGAAACTCGAGTCGCTCCGCTACCCATTGCGCGGTGGAGGACTTGCCGGAGGCGGCCGGCCCGTCGATGGCGATGACGGTGCGCGGCGTCGCGCTCACGACGCCGTGACCGCCGACAGATCGGTCCAGAAGCCGGGGTACGACACGGCCACGCACTCCCTGTCGTCGATCTCGATCTCATTGCCGGGCAACGCGCCGAGGATGCCGAACGCCATCGCCATGCGGTGATCACCGTGGGTGACGACGCGCCCGCGCAGGACCGGCGCGGTGCCCCGCACGACGAATCCGTCTGGGAGCTCGTGCGCGTCGGCGCCGAGCGCGCGCAGGTTGGCGACGACCACGGCGATGCGATCGCTCTCCTTCACGCGCAGCTCGGCCGCGCCGGTCACGCGAGTCTCCCCTTCGGCGTAGGCGGCGAGGCACGCCACGAGGGGCAGCTCGTCGATCAGCGTCGGGATGGCTTCGCGCCCGATCGAGATGCCACGGAGGGTGGCGCCGCCGCGCACCGAGACGTCGGCCACCCATTCACCGGCGAGCCGCTCCTTGTCGAGCAACTCGATGGCGCCGCCCATCTCGCGAAGGGCGGCCATGAACCCGGTGCGCGTCTCGTTCACACAGACACGTCGCAACAGCAGCGCACCATCGGGGGCAAGCGAGGCGAGTGCGGCGAAGAACGCGGCCGAAGACGGATCGCCGGGGACGGTGACGTCGAGTGGAGCGAGTCTGGCGGCTGGGTGCAGCAGCACCGACTCGTCGTTGACCCAGACGTCCACCCCCTGCGAGGCGAGCATTCGCTCCGTGTGGTCGCGCGAGCGCGGCGACTCCACGACCTTCGCCTCCACGCCCGCGCAGAGGGCGGCGAGCATGATGCAGCTCTTTACCTGAGCGCTCCCGGTCTCGTTCACCCACTCGACGTCACGCAAGCGTGCGCCACGCACGGTCATCGGCAGGCCGCCGTGCTCCGGAAGCTCGACGGTGGCGCCCATCGCACCGAGTGGACGCGCGATGCGGCGCATCGGGCGGCCGCTCAGACTGGAGTCGCCGACGAATCGGCCCGTGACGTTCGAGCCCGCGACGACGCCGGCGAGCAAACGGGTGCTGGTACCGCTGTTGCCGCAGTCGAGGTCCGTCCCCGGATCGCGCAGGCCGCGGAGCCCCACGCCGGTGATGGTGACGTCCTCCCCCAACGTAGGTATGGCAACGCCGAGCGCTCGAAGCACGCCCGCGGTGGAGTGCACGTCGGCAGACTGCAGGATGGCGCGCACGCGCGACGTGCCCTCGGCGAGAGCACTGCAGATCAGCGAGCGATGCGAGATGGACTTGTCGCCGGGCACCGTGAGCTCGCCCGCGACGCGCAGTCGCGTCGCCGTCACCGGAGCCATCCCTCGAGTGCGGTGGCGGTGTCGGTGCGCTCGTCGCGGTACTTCACGATGACTGGTGTCTGAAGCGAGATCCCCTGCTCCGCGCCCCACCCCTTGGTGACCTGACGCGCGCCCGGCACGACGACCGCGCCGGCGGGAATCTCGAGCGGGCGGCCTTCCTCGGAGCGAATGATGCGCTCGTTGACGAGATCATACACGGGCGTCCCTCTCGTCAGCACCACGCCGGCCGCCAGCACCACGCGCGACCGCACGATCGTGCCCTCGTAGACACCACAATTGCCGCCAACCAGCACGTCGTCCTCGATCACCACTGGAGCCGCGTTGACCGGCTCCAGCACGCCGCCGATCTGGGCGGCAGCGCTCAAGTGCACCCGCTCGCCGATCTGTGCGCAGGAGCCGACGAGCGCATGGGAGTCGACCATCGTCCCAGATCCGATCCACGCACCGACGTTGACGTACATCGGCGGCATGCACACGACGCCACTCGCCAGGTATGCGCCCCGGCGCACCGACGATCCGCCCGGTACGAGCCGCACGCCGCGGTCGATCCCGAACGCCTGCACCGGGTAGGTGTGCTTGTCGAAGAACGGCAGCACTCCCGCTCCGGGAGTGCCGACCGACATGTCCACCAGCCGGCCGACCCGAAAGCCGAGCAGGATTCCGCGCTTCACCCACGCTACGGCATTCCAGGCACCCGAATCATCACGCTCGGCCGCCCGCACCTCGCCGCGCTCCAGCGCCGCGAGCAGTGACTCGACGGTCTCCTCAGCCTCGGCCGGGAGAGGTGTGCCCGCCGGCGTGTCGGCGAGGGCGAGCACGCGATCGGCGAAGCCTGCGTCGAGGGAAAGGGTGACGGCGGCGCTCACGACATCCCCGCGTGCTGCAGGGCAGATCGAACGACTGATTCGTGACGAGTGTCGAGCGGCACGAGTGGGGATCGGAGGACGTTCTCGAAGCGACCGAGCATGGCGAGAGCGGCCTTGATCGGAATGGGATTGGACTCGACGCTGGCGGCGCGCATGAGCGGGAGCGCGCGCTGGTGCAGCTCGCGCGCGCCAGCGACGTCACCGGCGCGAGCCTTCCGCACCAGCTCCGACATCAGCCGGGGAGCGGCGTTCGAAGCGACGGAGATGAGTCCATCTCCCCCCAGCGCGCACATGGCGAGTGTGAGTTCGTCGTCGCCGGAGAGGACGACAAAGCCGGCCGGGCGGCCGAAGAGGATGTCGGTGATCTGCGTCAGCACGCCGGAGGCTTCCTTCGTTCCCACGATGCCAGCGTGCGCCGCGAGCTCGAGCGTCGTGGCCGCATCGATGTTGCAGCCCGTACGGCTCGGCACGTTGTAGAGTATGAGCGGAATGCCGACCGCGTCGGCGATCGTCCGGAAGTGAAGCGCGATGCCGCGCTGCGGCGGCCTGCTGTACATCGGCGCGACGTGGAGCAGGTGCGTCGCGCCGGCCGCTTCCAGATCTCGCGAGAGCGCGATCGCCTTCTGGGTGTCGTTGGAGCCCGCGCCCGCGACCACGGGCACGCGCCCGCGCGCCTGCTCGGCGGTGATCTCCACCACGCGACGATGCTCGGCGAGCGACATCGTGGCCGCTTCGCCGGTGGATCCGCACGGCACCAGGAAGTCGATGCCCTCGTCGATCTGCCAATCGACGAAGCTGCGCAGCGCGGGCTCGTCGATCGCGCCCGACGCAGAGAACGGCGTGGCGAGAGCTGTGCCGCAGCCGGTGGGCGACGCACTCACGAAACGCCCGCCTGTTCCGTGTTCAGCACGTCCGCCATGGTGAAGACGCCACGTCGGCCGACGACCCAACGCGCGGCGACGAGCGCACCTTCGGCGAACACGCGACGATCACGGGCTTCGTGAACCAGACGCACCTGTTCGAATGGGGCATCGAACACCACCTCGTGGGTGCCTGGCACGTGACCGGTGCGAATGCTGGTGATCGGAATCGTCCGACCCAGCGCAGCCGACGCCGTCCTGGCCAGAGCGCCCGCCGTCCCGGATGGCGCATCCTTCTTCGCTGCATGATGCGTCTCGACGAGATGCGCGTCGAACACGCCGAGCTGACCGAACAGCCGCGCCGCCTCGGCGACGACGCGGTCGAAGACGGCGACGCCGACGGAGAAGTTCGGCGCGGTCAGGATCGCGCCGTTGTTGCGTTCGACGTCGGCGGCGACGGCAGGAAGCTCGGCATACCACCCCGTGGTCCCGACGACGACGGGGCAGCCGGCGGCCGCGCAGGCTCGCGCGTTCCCCGGCGCAGCGTCGGGGGTCGTGAAGTCGATGGCGACCTGCGCGCCGCCGAGGCTGTCGCGTGAGATGCCGGCATAGCCCGGGCGCGCGGGATCGAGCTCCGCGACGACGCGAAATCCGCGCTCGGGAGCGAGCGATGCCAGAGCGCGCCCCATCTTGCCCATTCCGATCAGGGCGAGTCGCACTTCGCTCATATGCAGGTTGCCGCGTCGCCGAAGAACGCAGCGTGCAGGCGCTGCATCGCCGGAGTCACCTGCTCGCCGTCCACCACGACCGTCAGATTGATGCCGCTCGCGCTGAGGGAGAGCATGTGGACTCGGATGTCGCCGATCGCGGTGAGCGCGCACGCCATCGCCTGGCCCCCGTCGCTCAGCCCCGTGCCGACGACCGAGACGATGCCTCGATTGCGCTCGACCGTGACGTCGCCGTGCTCGCGCAGATCGACCATCAGCGCGTCGAGGCGCGACGCGTCGTCGATCGTGACCGATACGCTGACCTCGGAGGTGGCGACGACGTCGACGGATGTCTTGTGACGCTCGAAGACACCGAACAGCCGTCGCATGAAGCCTTCGGTCAGCAGCATGCGTGCGCTGCGCACCTTCACCAGACTGACACCGCTCTTGCCGGCGATCGCCGTCACCGGACGACGGGGCGCATCGAAGGTGATGAGGGTGCCCGTGCCCGCCGGGCGCCGCGAGTTGAGGATCCAGACGGGGATGCCCTTCGTGACGGCCGGCGCGATCGTGTTCGGGTGCAGCACCTTCGCACCGAACGACGCGAGCTCCGACGCTTCGTCGAACGCGATGCGCTCGATCAGCTGCGAACCCTTCACCACGCGCGGATCCGCCGTGAGCATCCCGTCGACGTCGGTCCAGATCTCGATCGCCTCGGCCTGAAGGGCAGCACCGACCAGAGACGCACTGTAGTCGGAGCCGCCGCGACCGAGGGTGGTGGTGACCCCACTGCCCTGCGCCGAGCCGATGTAGCCGCCCATCACGGGAATCTGCCCGTCGCGAAGCAGCGGCGTCAGGATTCGCTGCGCCGCCTCGGCGATCGCATCGACCTGCGGCTCGGCGCGGGTGTAGCCGCTATCGGTGACCACGACGTGGCGCGCGTCGACGTGAACGGCAGGGAGTCCGCGCAACTTGAACGCCGCCACTACGAGCACCGACGAGATCTGCTCGCCGAGCGACGCGATCGCATCGAGCGAACGCGGGGTGAGGTCTCCGAGCGTGTTCAGCGCGTCGGCGAGCATCGCGAGCTCGTCGAACATCGCCGAGAGCTCGGCGCAGATGTCGTCGGCGACGGCCTGGTCAGCCGCGAGGAGGATCTGCGACTGCTCCAGGTGCCGCTCGCGCAGCGATTCGATGGCCGCCAGCGCGCCGATGAGCTGCCCTCGGGCAGCCTGCTCGGCGATGGCGAGGAGGGCGTTGGTCGCGCCGGCGAGCGCGCTGACGACGACGACCGGGCGGCGTTCGCGGCGCGCGCCGATGATCGAGGCCGTGCGAGCGATCGCCTCGGCGTCACCCACCGAGGTGCCACCGAACTTGCAGACGATCACGCGAGTCCTGCCTGCCTGGTCGCGACGAGTAGCTCGGCGTTCAGCACCGAGGCGCCCGCGGCGCCGCGCACCGTATTGTGGCCCATCGCGACGAGCTTCACGTCGAACAGCGGGTCCTCGCGGACGCGGCCCACCGTCACGGTCATGCCGCGGCCGAGATCGACGTCGCGGCGCGGCTGCGGCCGGTCGGGCGAGTCAGTCACGACGAGCGCGCGCTCGGGCGAGCTTGGCAGACGCCGCGCGCATTCGTCCCCCCGCCAGTCGCGCAGCGCCTCGAGCGCCGCGCCGGCATCGGCGTGCTTCTCGAAATCGACCGAAAGACACACCGTATGGCCGTTCTCGACCGCCACGCGGTTCGCATGTGCGCTGACCTGGATCGGGGCGTGCTCGATGTGGGTCTCCATCCGGCGACCGAGCATCTTCTGGATCTCGGTCTCGATCTTTCCTTCCTCGCCGCTGATGAACGGGATGACGTTCCCGAGGATGTCGAGTGAAGGCACGCCGGGATATCCAGCGCCGGACACGGCCTGCATCGTCGCGACGAAGAGCCGGCGCACTCCGAACGCTTCGTGCAGGGGTGCGAGCGCCATCACCGCCATGATCGACGCACAGTTCGCGTTGGTGACGATGCCGCCCTTCCAACCACGGTTGGCGCGCTGCACCTCCAGCAGCGAGAGATGGTCGGAGTTCACCTCGGGAATGACGAGGGGCACGTCCCGATCCATCCGGAAGTTCTTCGCGTTGCTCAGCACCAGACGACCGGCGTGCGCGAAGGCCGCCTCGACGTCACCAGCGACGTTGGCATCCAGGGCCGAGAACACGATCGGTGCGCTGACCTCGTCGGGATCGCAGGGCAGCACCGAGACGTCGCGCACCGACTCGGGGATGCCGCTTCCACCGATCCAGCGCGTCGCGTCGACGTACTTTCGGCCGGCCGACCGCTCGGACGCCGCGAGCTGGGAGACGTCGAACCACGGATGGTCCGCGAGCAGGCGGATGAACGACTGACCGACGGCACCCGTCGCTCCGAGGACGGCGACGGGGATGCGGGACTTCGGCGTGAAGGGAGTCATGAGGCGAGAAGGGTGCGCACGATTCGTTCGTACGAGTCGACGGACTGCCGCAGCTCCTTCACCTCGATGAACTCCTCGCTCGTGTGGGCGACGTGGATCGAGCCGGGACCGAAGAGCAACGGCTTCCCCCAGCGGCTCAGCAAGGGGATGTCGG
Source organism: Gemmatimonadaceae bacterium (assembly GCA_035265545.1). Lineage (GTDB taxonomy): Bacteria > Gemmatimonadota > Gemmatimonadetes > Gemmatimonadales > Gemmatimonadaceae > AG11. The sequence continues at coordinate 17,643 of DATFOL010000404.1, forward strand.
AGGTGTAGGCGACGGGCGAGACGTCGAAACCGTCGATGGTGTGAAAGTGCTGCGCCGGGATGTGCGAGCCCCATTCGAGCTCGGCGCGGTCACCCGCCCACTGGATGAGCGCGTCGCGCAGCGGGGCGACGTCGCCCACGAGACGGAACATGAGCTCCGCCTCGCACAGGTCGGGAACGATGTTGGCCTCGGTGCCGCCGCGGATCGTGCCGATGTTCACCGTCGTCTGGCCGAGGATGGCGTCCGTCGGCAGCGGCAGCCCGTGCACCGTGGGGAGCAGCGCCAGCATCGGCTCGATCGCGGAGACGCCCAGGTGGGCGTACGCCGAATGCGCCGCTCGGCCGCGCGTACGCACCACGACCCGCTGCGAGCCCTTCGCGCCGGACGCGAGCTTGCTCTCCGTCGGCTCCCCGTTGACGAGGAACCTGCTGGTCGCCTGAAGATGATTCGCCGCTCGCGCGCCGTCCGAGCCCTTTTCCTCCCCGACGACGAGGAGCAGGTCGACGCGACGCTCGCCAGCTTCCGCGAGCCGATCGGCGGCGCAGAGCATGGCGGCCGCGATTCCCTTGGCGTCGCACGCACCACGTCCGTACAGGCGCGACTTCTCGAGCCGTGGCCCGATGTAGGGCGGCACTGTATCCAGGTGCGTCGAGAGCGTGACACCACCGCCCGAGCGAGACGCCCACACGTTCGCCCGCCCCTTCGCGACTTCCTGCAGGGTGACGTTCCACCCGCGCCCGATCAGCCAGCGCGAGACGAAGTCGACCGCCGGTCCTTCAGCGCCGGTGGAGGACTGGAGTGCGAGGAGTTCGGCAGCGAGCGCGACGACATCGGTCATAGCGCAAAAAGTAGCCGGGGGCGAAAGTGGATGCCACCGTCGCCCCCGGGGAATTTCAGCGCTGCCGCCGACGCGGCAAGATCACATCGACGTGCCGGAGCGCGGCGAGGTGCCGATCGTGCCGAAGTCGGTCGACGCGCCAGACGTCGCCGACGGCGAGAGATTCAAGCCGGTCGTGTCGCCCTCACGCACGTGCTCGATGAACATCTGCTGCGCGAGACGATTGGCTTCACGATTGTACTCGTCGTGATCGCGCTCGCCCATGTCGCCAAGCTGCTGCAGCCGCGCGATGCCGAGCGCCTTGCCCGCCTCGCGGAAAGTCTTGAAGGTGTCTTCCGACTGACGCGAGGTGACGATGTCACCAACGAGCCGCAGGAAGTCGCTCTCGCGTGCGGAGTCTGCAAGATCACGCGCCACGCCGAGTGCCTTGCCGAGCACTTTCTTCGCCGTGCCAGCTTCGGCGCCCAGCTCGGCCTGATACTCCTCGAGCATGCGCTGATGCGATTGCGCCTTAGGGATGAACCGAGCACAGAGCGCCCGAAAGCGCGCGTCCTCGGCCTGCTTCTCGTGATCGACCAGGTTCTCAAGGAACGTCTGGTGCTGCATCACGGCGTTGTTGATCTGGCTCTTGAGAAAGTCGATGCCGCGGTCCATGTGGCCTCCAGTGAAACGGTTACATCCGGGGCCCGGAGCGGGTGCACAAGACGCGCCAGTGATGCCCGTATTGCGGGCGCGTCAGCGTCGATCGGAACTAGAGCTCGCCGGCGAGAACGCGGCGGCGAATCTCCGAATAATCCGCTGGAAGCGCGTGCGCAGCCTCCACCGCGAGGTCTTCGAGCGTGTTGAGCAGTGCGCGCTTCAGGCGGCGGCCGGCGTCGCCAGTCGGAAGGGTGCTCAGGGTCGCCGTGAGCAGTGAAGGATCGTTGAGGTAGTCCTCGATCGTTGGCGCGGATAGCTCGCTCACTGCCGGCGAAAACGGCGATCTGACCGTTGCCGCCAGTCCGAACGTGTGGGACTGCGGTACCGACGAGGCAGTTGAGAGCATGGCGGGATCGACGGAGAGGGCACCGGCCAGCCGTTCCTTCAGCGAGCTCGTCAGTTCGGATTTGCCAGTCATCACCCGCCACAATTGCTGCCGCGAGGTGCCCGCGTGCTTGGCGAGATGCTGCTTGGAGATCCCCCGCTCGATGCGCAGGAACTCCAGCCGCTTCCCCAGCGAGGTGAGCTCGGGAGCCCCCTCGGGAAACGTGGAATCAAGCAGCATTTCCGTTGACATACGTTGCAAACCTGCCTAAATTGCTATACCGAAAGAATCCCGAACTCATGCGACGTTTGTTGCACAGTGTAGGAGAGCAAGTGGCGAAAGTCAAGAAACAGACTGGAGTTACGGGCGAACGTAACACGAAGGCGAAGGGAAAGGCGGGAAACCGAACGGCGCACGGCACCAGCAAGACGGCGCGACGGGGCGTCTCGAAACAGAGCGGCGGACGGAAGGCCGGAACGACGAAGGGGCGGAAGCAGGTGAAGACGGCACGCAAGCAAGCCAGGAAGTCGACGTCGACCCGTGGGAGCGGGAAGCGCGCGCTGGCCGTGGTGCGAGGGCGTTCAGCCGACATCCCGATCGTCCGCGTGGCCGTAAAGCCGCTCGATCCTCTTCGGAAGTGTGGACCCAACACCACTGTTCAGTTTCTCTATCGCGTCGACGAAGAGGTGGATGGGCGCAGCACGCCGCACCTCGTCTTCTTCGACCGGCACGGATGGTATTGCGAACATGGCCGCACCTGCCCTGCGGTCGGACATGCCAAGAAGTACAACGGGCAGATCGCGCGAGTCTCGTAGCGAGCTCGCACTGGACGGACAACGAAACGGTAGGATGAGAGAATGATCGCGAGACACGAGACGCATCTGGACAAGGTCGACATCTGGTCGGCGCTGGCCGCCCCCCTTCCCCCCGGCGTGATCTCCTGGAGACAGGATGGACGCCCTATCTCCCGCGACGGGCGTCACATCGCTCGGTTCGTGGCGTACATCGAGGCGAATACCGTCCGCGAGCGGCTCGACGCCGTCGTCCCGGGCGAGTGGGATCTCACGCTCGAGCTGCTGCCTCCGGTGACGGGGCTGGACGAAGACGCGAACCAGGGTGCGTGCTCGTTCAAGGCACGTCTGCAGATCCTCGGCGTGATCCGGGAGGATGTGGGGACGGGCAAGGACTACAAGCAGGCAGCGACCGACGCGTTCAAGCGCGCCGCGGTGCGGTTCGGGATCGCGCACGAGCTCTACGCCTACGAGCAGAACTGGGTGCAGATGGACGGCGACGGTAAGTACGCGAAGCCGATCGAGGATCCCGCGGTGACGTACGCGCGCCGCTACGGACGCCCGCGCGTGGCGGCTGCACCAGCGGCCGAGTCGCAGCCGGCGAAGGCTCCGGTCGAGCGCGAGGCGGAGCTGCCGGTGTCCGAGGAGCCGACCACCACGACCGACGCGACTCCGGCGCTCACGTCGGATGAGCAGAGCTGCCCGAAGTGCGGTGGCCGGATGTGGGACAACCGGCTCACGAAGCGCAACCCGAAGGCGCCGGACTACAAGTGCCGCGACCGCTCGTGCGACGG